>JBHPFC010000016.1:0-45650 GCA_042576405.1 Pseudomonadota bacterium
CCATTGAGATTTTCCCGCCTGTTAGAGGAATCTTATATAAGGGTTTCATGTAGGTCCGGACTCATCCGGTAACTTGCCGTTCGTGGCTGGGAAGCAGCTACTTCCTGGCCCAGCTGTGTACGGGGAAGTTCGGCCAAACTCGGACCTTTAGCACCAAGAAGAAAGGCGACCCGAAGGCCGCCGTGAAGAGTGTGAATCTGTTAAGCCGCTTTCTTACGTCTTGCCATACCAACTAATCCGAGAAGGCCAGAACCGAAGAGCCATACTGCAGCAGGAACGGGCACAGCACTTACATTCACAGTACCAGCGATCAGCGTCGGGAAAATCTCAATGGTGGGTTCGAAAAAACTCGAGGTCCCCAGAATCTCCAGGCTTGAGATACCTCCAGCCAGTGCCGTCAGATTAATCGTGGCAATTGTAAAAGTCCCCGTGGCGGGATCATTGACAAAGGTATCGAAACCGATATCCGGCCAAATATTACCGGCGGCTGGACCGCCACCATCTGGAAGAAAGTCAAAATAAGGATCAATGCTGACCGAATCGATCTGGAGTATGGAGCTATCAAATCCCAAGTCGATTGTACCACCGGCCAGTTCTGTAAAATCGCTACCGACGATGTCCACAGTAAACGCACCACCACCCAAGATGACATTACTGGTGCCCGGACTGAAGCCTACCGTTGCGGCCATGGCCACTCCGCCACTGCTAAATAACAATGCAGCTGCACTGATCAGTCGCAGCAGTTTTGTATTCATTGTTGTATCTCTCCATTGAGTCATTATCCTTCTCCTAAGTATTTAATTATTGCGTGATGAGAAAATCAGGGATAGTAAACGCACATACAGCCACCCATTAGGTGATTTCTTCATGGTGATATCCCCTCCGTAAATTCTAGTTATTCCAGTCTAGCTATATGTGTTGGTTTGACTGGTATACAAAAACTAACTGATGAAAAATATTAGGGTTATGATCTTGATCAAATGACTCTGAGATTCGCGGATGCTTATTTGAAATTGGTCTAATAGGTCCGAGGTTGGGCAGAAACCTGCCGTTCAAAGTCCGGGGAGTACCGCAGCCTGGTGCTGATGCAAACGGTGAAATCCGGCCAACAACAGACATACGCTCTTTACAAATAAGACATTAAAAAAACCCTGCCACGATGGACAGGGTTCTCTATGCATTTATGCTGTCAGGGTTTCGGAGTTCCACCATCAATTAGTGTAATAGCGATATCCCCAGTCACTATACTAGTTGATAAGCGGTAAATTTCGGTTCCTGATGGGTCGAAGATAATAAGCCGATAAAAGTCAGGTGTGCCCGGGGCCACACCGGCACCTAATTCGACCTCGACTGAGGTCAGTGCAAAACTACGGTCGGCCTGCTGTATCCTCAATAGTATCTTGCTAACATCAATACTATCGCCGGCCACATAGCCGGAGCCGAGCGGATCATTACAGCGGTCAAATGCGTACGCTGTTCCCGTTCCAAGATAGGTGCAGGTGGTGTCGTCATCAAGAATTAACCTAACCTTGCCATTCCCTGATCCGCCGACCGTCACAGAAATTTCGGTCGGTATGGTCACCGATTTAGGAGCACCAAAGATTGCTACATCATCATTGCGGTCGGTAGGATAGTACGAGATCGATGAGACGAGGGTGACAAAATCAGGAGGCCCCCGGTTGTCTTCGGTTTCAATAAGGTAGCCGTAGCCAGGCATCCCATTGTAGGTGCCTGTGCCTTCGCTTAGAACCACTCCCGTTTCCCTGCCATTCTGCCTGCAGATGATGCCATCAGATATTAATGTATCAGAAACTTCTGTGGTTACGAATGAAAAATCGGGTGTATCGTGCGTCCAATCAATAGATTCAATACCGCCCGTATCACTGAAGGTACCGTCAAACATCACACCACCGGGAATGACTGCGGCGCCACTTACCTCGCATTCCTTTATTGTCTCCGCGACTGCATTCCCAGACCAGGCAACAACAATAGAAAAGATGCCAATTGTTCTGATAAATCGGTTCATGATTATTTTCCTCCTATAGCATTCTCTATTCCTGAGCTAGCTACTGTATCGGCTCGATCAGCGTACCAAGCACGACCAGATCCGCAGAGCATTTTCCATCGACCCCTAGTGGAGTCAGTTGGGCCACTAATTCGGCTTGTGCTTCTACATCAATCGGACCGGGTAGCGAGAGTGGGAACGACCCATACTGATCGCCGTTCCAACTGCCGTGAGCAATAGCAACGCCATCTAAGGAAACGTGAACTCTGCAGGCTGCTGCTGCAAATTCGTTTGGACTCGGCAGGACTACAATCTCTTGTATGACCTGTGCAACATCGATCATGCCGGGCTGCCCATCGGCACTGATCATGGTGTCTATTATTTCTTTTGGGAGATACCTCGGATCGAGAGTTTGGACCTTATTCGTAACATCCACGGGTATCATGGCAGGGCCTACAATCTCTACTTCAACGGTGTTCGCAACATCCACCGGAAGCATAGCAGGACCTACAATCTCCACTCCGACGGTATTCACAACATCCACCGGCAGCATGGCGGGACCTACAATCTCTACCTGTTTAACCGGCGCAGCATTGGCCGATGCAGTCAATATAAAGGCCAAAGAAGCAGCCATAGTCGGTGCAAATAATTTGTTCATGATGATCGCTCCGTAAATTTAATCATTATTTTTCCACCTGAATTTATTATTGGTCCATGGCTGATCGATTAGTCATGCTGTACAGCACTCACCGGTCTGGATTTCTGTGGGAGCAGATAGAGAGCGGTAGGCAGCCAGAGACTACACCCGGCAGATATATATCACCTAATGCTGATAAATACGGGTAAACACTTACTCTGCATCGAAATAAATTTATAAGCTACGAACGTCTTAGTTGGGTCGTCTCCCGCCTGTTAGCGGTTTCTTATTTGGAATTGGTCTAATGGGTCCGGTGTTGACCTGTATCCTGCCGTTCAAAGTCCAGGGAGAGCCACAGCCTGGCGCTGTTGCGTAAGGTGAAGAACGGCCAAAAGCGGAAGTAAGGCGCTCGTAATTTGAGTGATTCCGTTACTTCTTCTTTGTGCGGTTAGCTCAACTGTTCAATGCAACACTTTATCTTTTCACGAGCAAGATGCGAATGAATCACACCCCGCGTAGCACTGGCTGGCAAGGCTTACGTCAGGCGGGCGGGTTGGATCCGATGCTCCCCCCGAAGCCATGGCCCTTATGGGAATACGCAGCCACGCGCTTCCAATATGGCCTTGCAGGCATCCACCATAGAACTAGTGTATTGGCCTGTCGGCGAAATTGCTGCGTCGGGGAATATGGTGGGGGGTTCCACCAACTGTGCGTACCCGCCTTCTGCATTATCTGCGGTTGTGTCCACAGAGCAACGACTTCTATCTTCTGTGACTGCCCGTGCTCCATAAACGTAAAGTTCACCCCCGCTCACTATGTCGGCCCTTACGCTTGTTAGCTCGGGTGACGCCCAAGCTGTACAGAATACCCCTGTCAGGTCATCCGGTAACGCCGGTGGCTGTGTTTCTGTATACTCTGTTCCTTCTGGGTACGGTGCACCATCCCACACATCGAGGCACGGGCATGCAGGTTCTAGCGTGAATCCACCATTGTGCCCTGCTGCATTTTCAATGCCCGGAATGGCATTGTCAGATACGCAGATCGTTTTTGTTTTGCCGCTAGGGGTCATAAGTAGGACTTCTGACTTTCCGTCTGGGCATTCAGCTAACGCGGGGATTGCAGTGGATATGCCGATAAGAAGTAGTGCGGCACTGTGTAAATAGCGCTTCATGATAAATCCTCCGCAAACTCAGTTAATACGATTAAGATTGGGGTAGTGGAAACGGCCTGCGACATCGAAGTGTTTAGTTCGATGCAGTTGGAAAAAATAACTTACGGCTAATTAATCTATTGTTATTTAATCTGCTTCCTCTGCCCCGTTTTATTGATGACAAAGTAACACTATCTAAATCCCTCGTGTCAGTTGTTGATGTCAATCAAATAACGTAGAGAAGCGTTATATGATGTTGCTCTGAACGTATTAATAGAAGTCGTACGTGGAAATACTTATGTATTGCAGATTGCTGCAGTAATCAGCAAGGTCCGTTTACAGTACGTTCCTGCCGCCCAGGCTGAAATTCTGCACTTCCGATTAGGGTCGACAGCAGCCTGTTAGCAACCACTAATATTAGATTTACCTAAAGGTCGCCTTTGGGTCGTGAACCGCCTGTTAGATAACTCTTATATTAGGGATTCCTGTAATACCGGATTGAGCCGGTAACCTGCCGTTCATGCATGATGGCGAACGGCCCTATGGCATATCACGGTACGGGGAAGTTCGGCCATTAAGAGACACTCAGAGCCATACGAAAATGCCCCGAATGACCGCCTTAGATTGCCGATTTAGCCGCTTTGTTGCCCCTAGATAGTCCAATCAATCCCAACAAGCCAGAACTGAATAGCCAGACTGTTGCTGGGAGAGGTACGGCAGCGAACCCCGTCGAAACGCCAAAAAACGCATCATCGCCTGTTGTAGCTGCTGTTTTATAGGCGAAATTCCACGGCAAGCCGTTTGGGTATATGAACACCCAAGCGTTTTCAGGAAAGCTTAGGTTGCAACCCCCTGCGAAGCAGTCCGTCCCAAATACTGCCTCAGTGAGGTTTCCTGCAGCATCAAACGAAAGTAAACCCGTATTGGCCATTGTCTGGTCATAGCTAATACCATTCCAAGTGAAGTCAAGGCCGACAAATAGGTTTAATTGACCTACTGTGCCGCCTCCGGAAGGAATAATTGCATCACTGAAGGAGAATGTGCCGATGGTAGTGACTCCGCTCAACGGCCCGTCAGTTGCGGTTACATCAAAGCTATAGGTTTGTAATACTGCTCTTGCCCCTGAAGCATTCAACATACAGATCAACGTCAGCATCAAGCCCGCAAGGTTTTTAGTCATAATCGAATTTTCCTTTGAGTCTGTTATTACTTGGCTGCCTATCTAAATTTAGAATAAAGCAACATTCGTGCCTAACAATAAACAGCCATACATTCAATCTGTTAGAACTCATGTAAGTAAATTCCCTTATACAACAAAGTGTAAAGCATTCCAGACGACATTATGGCTTACCTTACAGATTACTTGCAGATTGGATTGTGATGATTGAGTCGAGGTTCAATTCTGAGAAGGTCTCAAACGGGTCGATAGACGCCTGTTAGCGAAATCTTATATAAGCATTTCCTGCATGACCGCTTCCGGACGCTTTCTCGCCGTTCGCCCACCCTGGAGGCTCCACTCAACGCAGGTCGGGTGAGGCGACTCCGACGGAACAGGCATAAGTCACAACAAAAACGCTTCCATGGGAACGAACACCGCAGTCGGCGCAGGTGGAGGCGCGGATCACGCCGGGGCTGGGGCGTCCCGGCCCTGAGATTGCCCGAGAGGGTGCCACTCCGGGGCGAAGTGGGGCGTCCTTGCCACACCTCCATGCACCGAGTGATGCCGACACGGGTGCCGTATCCATGTGGGCTTCATCACAGACGCCCGACGCACTCGTCGCTCCCGACGCCACCCGTATTGGCATGACGTTCAAGGAAAAGCGACGGGTCGTCGGAAGCGTCGTTCAGTGACGTGTTTCCCCGAGTCCGCGTACACTTCATCGGTCGGCTGACAACCTTTAGACAGTCTTTTGCATCGCTTCCTTTATGATGTCCGAGGCACTGTCGGAAGCATCTTGCAGTGACTTCGTCGATAGATGTGCATATCGCTGGGTCACAGAAGGATCAGAATGCCCCAGGATCTGTTGGACGACATACAGGGAATGTCCTTGATTGACCAGGAAGGAGGCGTGCTGGTGTCTCAGGTCGTGGATCCTAATATGGGGAAGTCCGGCCTTGTTTCTTAAACGCGCCCACACCCTGTGGATATGCTTCAATCGGTCTCCGTTGGTGACATTCACGAACACCCATTCGTATTTTCCCTCGGTGTTGAGTAGATCCAGTACCTCGATGGCACTGTCGTTCAGTGGTACCGAACGAACCTTCTTGGACTTCGAGTTGGATGCCGGAATGCGCCACACACGATGCTCCCTGTCGATGTTCTTCCACTTGGCTTGGAGAGCTTCATTGAGACGTGCCCCGCTTGAAAGCAGAAAGAGCGCGACCATGCGGACCATGAAATTGCGCTGGGTTCCGCCCCTCAATACTTTGAGCAACTTCTCAAACTCGTCGGCTTCCAGATAGTGCTCCACCTTGTTGTCGGGATTGAACATCTTGATGCCTGCCGCTGGGTTTTTCTCAAGCATGTCGAACTCAACGGCCTTGTTTAGGGCATGCCGTAGAAGAGCGAGGAATCGGTCCGAGTAAGCGGGCGACAGGCCGTCTTCTCGTAAACCGACGTGCCAGGCGATGATTTCGTGGCGTTTGATCTGGTCCAGCCGCAGTTGTCCGAAGCGCTCCTTTACTTTCAGGTCCCACATTTGTGATTTCTTCTTCCATCCGCGGTTATGGACCTTTGCTTGAGGCAGATAGTGATCCCGGAAAAAATCGCCGAGTGTTGGCACATTCTTGGTTGTCTTCTGCTCAGCTTTGGGATCCTTGCCGAGAGTGATCTTTGCCTTCAGTTCCTTCGCACGTCGACGTGCCTCATCGAGATTGATATCCGTAGTGCGTCCGATTTTCTGATGGCATGTCTTGCCGTCGAAGTCACGGTATCGTAGGTAGTAGGTACCCTGTCCGGGGCTGCTGGCACGGACTTCGACATATAGGCCTATGCCACCAATATCGACAAACTCCGTCCGCCTGCCTTTCTGGCACACAAGTTTATCTGGTACAACGGTTTTCAGGTTAACGATCATGTGTAGCTCTCCAGTGTTAAGTAAATCGCTAAATGGTGAAAAAGGGTGGTCACGGGAAGAGAAGAGGTCAGTAACTTCAATCCATGTCCCCCCAGTGATCTAGGTATGCATTTTTCGATAGACGACGTGATTCGCGGACTTTGGGGTGGCTCCCAGGTTTTCCAAAGGCAGTAGACCTTGGGCACCTAGGCACACGATGCATTTGCCAACTTCAGATTGTTGCGCATGTGAAAGGGAATCCCAGCATGCCCGTTCAAAGAGATCCTTTGACTCACATTCTTCGCCCGGCGCCATTAGCGCAATCTGCGGTAATGTTAAGTCGATAAGAACCTTCTTGGCGTTCTCGTCACATTTGCAGGCGCGAGGCGTCGGGTGTTTCGTATCATTCATCAGATAAACCCTCCAAGCGTACGATAGTTATCTTGCGATTTTTGCCGCGGCTCAGTTCGACATTGATGCCCTGGCGTCGAAGTCCTGCCTGCAGAGACCGGAGTCGCTTGGAGAGGGCGATGGGATTCTGTGGCCAGTCTTTGGAGTAGGGCGTTCTTTTTCCGACACGGAAGTTGAGCTCTTGCAGCAACTCAGTAGGCGTCCCTGTCCAGAAATCGTCTACTGTATCCTCGGCGAAAGACATCACGGCGGCCCCCAAAAGGTTCTCCAGTAGGCTGTCCAGCATGCCTTCGTTCAGGGCACCGCTGTACACCGATTGATATGTTCCGGGTGGTACACCATCAACAACCTCCATCGCCGCCAACCACTGAGAAAAATCGTACATGCGTTCAGGGCTGGTCACCTTGACCGTGGGAAGGTGCTTCAGAATCCCGGCTATGAGATCTAACAGGCCACGAAAAATCATCGGTAAATCGGCCTGAAGCTCACGGAATATTTCTGTTTCCGAACGGCGCTCCTTCTCGTTTATCGAAAGCAAGTGGAGAGGCACGCTTCGTTGGGCCAGGTCGGGTTGTTCGATGAAGCTGTGAATACCATTCAAGACAAGGGCCACGTGCAACCTGTGTACCTGCTGTTCGGCATCGGTGTACAGACGCCTTCCAGTCAAATGACCGCCAGTGGCGGCGATGCATAACTTGTCAGCCATCGCCGGAGTGATGCTTCGCATGTTGTCATAGAACAACACATGAGAGTTCATGGCCGCGACCACCAGGTCCTTCTGGTTGTGAGGAAAAGTCTGTACACCAACGACACCCGGATCAACCAGGGCTTGAATGATTCTGCACAGGAAGGTCTTGCCGCTGCCCTGATCACCGTGCAATACCAGGATGACGAAGTTCGTGGTCGAAATTTTGGGGTGCGCGAGTGTGTAACTGAGCCATGCGATTAAAAGGACGGCATTGGTGGGATGGAGATTGAGGTACTTGTCGAGGAGTTTGAGGTCGCCGACGTCAGCGGGCGCTGGCAAAGACCGCATTGTGGATGTACGGTGGAACAGGGTTTGGGAGCCTTTTTTGATGGCCGCAACTTTGCCGGGAGTGATGCGTATCCGATCACCATTACCGACATCAAGTTCGACGCCATTCTGAAACGGGGCGCACCGGTAATACACGTCTCGGACATCACCCGAGTGCTCTGCGTACGCGGTCAGTTCCTCATTAATTTCCTTGACATCATAGGCCTTCAAACGAGTACCCGATTGGTGTGCGAATCCCTGCAGCACTCGATTTGCAGCCTTGCCGCCTATCGGGAGGGCGTATGCATTGTTTTCATCTTCAATTCCCATATAGGCGATACCATCGCTGCCCATAAAAATAAACACTCCGGTGGGTATCAAGGCAGGGAGATTATGGCCGGTGACCAGTGCTTGGCCGGTGTTTTCTGAACGCTCGAGGCCGTCGGTGCTCGATGCATTCACAACATCGGGGGAACCCCGGCCGGTTAGCGTTGTAGCAGATTTCGGGTGATCCGTATCGGATCGAGTGGCAGGATCATTCTCCTGGCTAGGAGGGTTACTTGTGCTCATTTAAAATTTCCTCAAAGCGAGATAAACGTAAGCCATTACGAAAACTGTAATAGCGCGTAGTCCCACTTGGGAAAGGATAAATAGCCCCGGAAGAGGCGTGCACTTGCTCTCGCGATCCCTGCAACACACGGTGCAGACAGATCATCCATTGACCAGACTGCTTTACCACCGTTATGCATATGGTATGTGCCTTGACATAATTGTCAAGAGCCACCGCTGTATATCGCAGAGCAGATTGACTGTATGCCACGCGAGGTTGCGGTGGAGAAATAGTTCGTAACCCGACGTACCCGACGCCGCGTCTGCCAGACGGAAGCTCATGTAGCGGATCAGATTTCGTCGAGTTGTCGAGAGCGACGGGTGCTGGGTGTTGTTATTTTTCCGTAGCAGGTCGTGTTTAGGAGGCGGCGGTCACAGGTTGAGACGGCCACAGCAAAAATCACAAACAACCTGACGCACCCGACGACCCGTCGTTTTTCCAAGTGTCCCAACGCATTACGACCAATTGAGCGGCGTCAAGCGCGCCGGGTCACGCGTTTGTACTTTCATATTAAGCTGACTGGTCGTATGTTTGCGGGAGCGCCCGCTCATTGCGTAGCAGATAAAGCGAAAAAATCTAATCTCATACACTTAGAGAAAGCCAAAACTGGAGCAGGCTGCTTACATTGACTCTGCGGCAAGTTACTATCAACGAGTCAGAAAAAGTGGGTAAGAAGGTGTTGCAGATTGCTTATAAGATTATGCGCCCAGGGGCAAAGATGTATAGAAAAAGATTAATATTCTTTGTTTTTATATTGCTGGTGATACCACAGGCAAATGCCTTCTGGGGTCTTGCAACTAAAACAGCATCCTCGATCTCAAAAATATCTGACAGTTCAAAGGCATTGCCCGACCATGAAATAATAAGACTTTCGAAGCTTTCTGATGAAACAAAAGGCACAGCTAAAGTAGGAAGGGTACTTGGGAAATCAAATTTGCCAAATGAGGTTCTTGAAGATACATATATACGCATTGCTATACATCAAAACAAAATAACGAGAAAAGAAGCGGAAGGGATGTTTTCTAGATTGGGTGACACGCCCGGTTTCCGATCTACTTTAAGAAAAATTATTGGCAATAATGATGCCGGTACCGCCGGGCACTTGAATGAGCTAAAAATTGCTGACGCTGCATCAATGCACGGGTTTAAGGTGCAAGGGATAGGGGAAGTATTCACAGACGGGTTAAAGAAAGCCCCAACAGACATAGATATCATTCTTAAAAAGGGAAAGGATGTTTTTGCGATTGAGGCCAAGAGCTACGCGCCGACAACAAAAATACCACTGGACAAGTACAGGGCAGATCTAGATACATTGTTAATGTACAAGAGAACGCATAAAAACGACGCCATCTTGATTTTTGCCATTACAAATAAACCGAATGACACGCGATACCTTGAGTTGTTAGAACGCGAGGCGGAAAAAAGAGATGTGCAGCTTATTTTTGGTTCACCGCAGGAGTTAGTAGGGAAAATTAAATTGCTGGGAGAGATATTATAAAAATGTTCCTTGCCTTGCTGGGATTGATTGTTTTTCTTCCCGATGTAACTCAAGGAGCAACTGAGTATGCAACCTTTGAGTCCTTTTATAAGGAACCTCATTCAATTGATTGGACTGTTGCGGCGTTAGTGGCGCTTTTTGCTGCAGCTGTAATATTTTTCACTGGAGGTACGGCAAGTCCAGTGGTTGTGGCCATAGGTTCATGGCTTGGTGGAACCATGGGGCTTTCAGGGGCCGCCGCTACTAATGCGGGTCTAGCTTTGCTGGGTGGTGGATCGATTGCTTCCGGAGGCTTCGGTGTCGTGGGCGGGGCCGTATTATTAACCGCTGCGTTATCGTTTGGAACTGATGTCGTACTCGATTCTGCGATCGGAAAAGCAGTAAATGAGTATGAATATTATAATCTAGTAGACCAAAGCAAAGGTATGCCAACGCTCCCGCTGCCGATAAATGGCGCTGGGCCAGATGCCTATGAAAAAGCCATGGAGCTATTAAAAGACATTGATAAAGAATCGCCATTATTTTTAAAAAGTAATCAACAGTTAATAAATCGCGCTATAGAAATTATTAGAACTGATCACAAGTATTTGGATGCAGATGAGAAGTCGAAGAATAAGTCCTTGCTGTCTTTGCTCTATTTCATTTCGAATGATTATGTGAATGCAAAAAAACACGCAGAATTGGCAATAAAGTATGCTAGAGAAGCAAGAATCCGAAGAACGCTTCCGGCATTTATTTATGCAACAAGTTCACTGTATGAGGAGGATTTCGATTTTTCGGATATAACTAATGATTACTTTGGGTACTCGGTACTAGCAGAGCCGGGCAATCGATTAATACCGGTGCTGTTTTCAATATATTTAGATAGGGTGCAACTCCGGCTTAACGATGACTATTTAGATGTAAAAGCGTTAGTGCATATCTTTGATGTAATGGAATCGTCCTCGCTTGAGGCTATGCGAGTACAAAACTATACAGGTCTGCTTTCAAGGTATTTTATTAATCTGAAGCTTGAGCAGCAAGAGATATTAAGCTTAGTGGGATCCTCAAACGATGCGATCAAAGAAAGTCCAAAAACAACAGAAACACTAAAAGACTCGCTGGAAAGGTATAACACCCTTGTGAAGGATTCCAAATACGTCATGCGTAAATACTTATCATTGGATTTGGATGATGATGGTAGACATAAAGCAAAAAGGTTTGAGGGGTTGTTAGAAGAATACTTTCAAGACAAAAAACGGCTTGCGTCACTTGTCAATGAATTTGAAGGAGATCAGAGCAAATGGAGCCTTGATAGAATTCTTGAGACAGTAAGGCGCTGGTGGGAACAGGTCACAAGTGATTTCTGATTGACCATGGAGCCTAGGCGTTTGGCGTACAAGCGAATTGCGATGTTCCTAAATAGACCTTCTACCTAGCTGGCTCGGTGCCGATATACAGAATGAAAAGTCCCCGATCTGTGGGGCGTAAAAATCAGATAAGGGTTTATTCGACGCACGCGACGACCCGTCGCCTCCCCATGCGTTTCAATGGCTTGATTGCCATGGGTGGGCGTCGGGAGCGACGGATGCGTCAGGTGTTGCCGGGAGTTCTCAGTCGGTGGCCCCCAGAATGGCTTTCACCTCCGGATGTTCGAACATGTATTCCCGCAACCGGTGGTAATGACAGGCGCAGATCCGGGCGAATCTTCCATCGGAAAATGACAGGTGACTGTAGGTATATAGACAGGCCGTGATCCCCAGCGCATCGCCGGAAAGGTCACCCTCGAACATGTTGTCGCGGGTCACGTGGAAGACGTGATCTCCTGAGGGAGCCATGTAGAAGCCTCCGTTGCTGAGCGTGTAAAACTCCCAATAGCCTCCTTTGTACTCTTCGGCCATCTTCTCGGTGATGCCGTAGATGACCGGCTCCAGTCGAAGCGGAAAATGAATCCCGAAGAGTTTCTCCGCGACGTCCAGGCGTCGGTCCTCGGGAACGAGCTCCCGGGTCACGAGGTTGAGTGAAGTTTGCGTCATCATGATGTGTCTCCTGAAAATGCCTCCCCGTGCCTCCCTCGAAAATCACATGCGACCAAAAGCCTCCAAATTGAATCGGATGCGTAAGTTCAGTGAGAAGTTCGAGAGAGGGGGGTGTTGAAAGAAGGGCTGTGGTGGATGTGTCTGCTAGTGGATCTCTGACTGATTCTCCCAGGGTTCATCCGGATTGAAACCGGCCAACAGTCGGGCCTGTGCGTTGATCGCGTCGGCGAGGTCCTCGTCCGGAAGGTCCCAGGCACTGACCGTCTCCACGGCATCCAGAATGTAGTTTTCAATATTCATGCAAGTTTTCTCCTGTAGAAGTAATAAGCGATCCCGGCGAGAGCCAGGACGACGAACGAATTAATGGGATAGAAGTACATGAGCAGTCCGGCCAGAACGATCGCGTACTTGCGGGTCGTTGCCAGCAGCATGCACAGACTCGTCAGAACTAGTAGTGTCAGGAACGGAGTAAACTCCACGGTGTTTTAGTCCTCTGTTGGAAAGTTGAAGAAAGGAAAGAGAAATCGACTGTTTCGGAATACTCTCGGTTCCTTGTGGTGTCTTATATGAGGCTTGGAGAAGGTCTTAAGCGTCTTGAAATATGGGATTTCTTTCTTGTCAGATTGAGGGAAACAAAGAACCACTTACTGTTTTCGCGCGCTACCGCGGGGTATAGACGTCTTTTTGGTGGCAGCCTTCTTTCGTGGAGTTTTCTTCTTCACGGTAGAGGTCATCAATTTTTCCATCCTTGCTATGAAGCCCTCGGGATCCATGACAATATGGCCCCTCTTTTTTCCTTTAAGCAGTTGAAGTAATTTTTCATTGGCCAGCGCGGCGACAAGGAACGCAGGTGTGTTCACGGACTTCCCTCGAAACAGGGGTTGCAGCACGAACGACGTGATGGGCTGTCCTTTCGGAACCTCACCAAATACATCCAGGATGTCTTTCAGAGAGACCCACTCTGTACTCATGAAGCCACCGCCTGTATTCGAGTGTATGCGGAAGTGGATTTCGTTGTCCGGCGTTGCACCGACGTGGTATGTAATTTTAGACTTGGATGAGACGCTGTCACAGGTGGATTTCGTGATGACGTGCATCGATTCGGAAAGCTTATCTTCTGGTTTACTCATGGCGTTCTCCTTTTTGTTGGTGACGGAATTACGTAAAGAATGGTGGGGGCTTTCTAATAAGTTGGCAGTAAAGCCGCAAAGACAGGGGGAGGTGATGGCGGGAGATTACGGGTCGAGTATATCTTCGATCATTGATCGCAACTCTCCGTTGACCCATTCGGCGTCGGGAATGACGAACGTCAGACCGTATTCGTTGTTGGCGAGATAGATGGCCACGAAGAAGCCGTCATCACGCAGAAAAATGCCCTCCCAATAAATGTTGGTAAGCCTGCAGCCGTCCCAGAGTTCGTCGAGCTCGCGGTCGACGTCTTTCGGCTCGATCAGAATGATGTAACCGTAGTCGTCGGGATTGTAGGGATGGCCTTCCCAGGTGTAGCCCTCGATCAATTGCTCGACGAGTTCCTTGACGATGGGGTACGCAGGGTCGTGTGGAGAGAGCTTTTTGATGTCCGCTGCTGATTGGATTTGGATCATTAGTTTTACCTTTTTTGTGGACACAAAAAAGCCCGCCGATTCGGGTGGAAGGGCGGGCGCTAGGGGGTGATGTAAGATTAGTCAGGGATGGTCAGGTTGAGTGATGCTATCTATATGGAAAGTGGTTAGTATTAGACAAGCGCATGCTGCTTAAATGTATGCTTTAGAAAATAACGAATGCTTAATGATAAGGTCAGGTTGTGTATAAGCAATAAGGACCGGAATAATAGATATGAGATTTGATTGGGATAACTGGGGTGCAGGCGGGAAGACTATTTTTATCGCTGCCTGCGTAGCAATACTATCGATGTTCATGAATTGGGTTGATATAGGCATAACCACAAGAATTGGAATATCGCAGCAAGCATTTTTACTTTTAGGGTTCTGGATATATCCAGTAGTGATGCTTTTCAACAATAAGCCAATCAATCTAGCTTGGGGGTTATTATGTTCGGCGTTGTCATTTGTTGCCACCGCCATATATATTGCCTCTAAAACTATAGAACTTTTTGGGGAAACGACGAATGTTGCCGCAGTGGGCGCTTGGGTCTTTATTGGTGCTTCTGCTGCACTTGGGGCTGGAGTTGTCAAATACAATTCAGTAAATATTATAAATAAGAGGCTAGTCAGAGGTGGCTTAGAAGTTACACAAATAGGTAGAGAAGCACTGGGTGAGAAAGCAGACTTAAAGCTAGGTGATGTCATAGTGAATTACTGCGGTGTCGATGTGAGAAATCATCCAAAACTATTAGCTGATGAAATGCTCAAATATAAAAGTGACGAGACAGTACCTATCATCCTATTACGTGACTATGAGAGAGTGATAATTGATGTGCCTGGAGGAGATCTTGGTATTCTAGTTCAAGTTATATGAGCTTTTGACTTCAAGCGGAAAACATTTCGATGTATTGCGCCGACAGTTAGAGGTATATCAACAACGCCACGTTGCAGGTTACAACGCCCGCATTAACTAATCTGTTGCCTCTATTAAGGCATAACAATGGCTGGTTTTTCCCGAAGAGGGATTCGCCAGCAAACTATTTTATTTACGCTTTTCGGCCCGATATTTCCACGGTGGTATCGCATGCGGGTCTTCCCATAACCCACGTTTGCCGTCACGGGCTTCTTTCTCGGCTTCAGAATATAGGATTCGGTCAGTTTCAGACTGCTCTTTCTGATACTTCTTGTAATGCCATGCGTAGCCGGCTGACACCTGCTCCAGGCACGCATCCTCTCCACCGACAAGTACTTTACCGACGATCCTGCCGTATCGATCTCTCTTGTCATACTCCACAATGACGAAGCGACCGGCGACCGATTCAGCCAGGTGTTCTTTTGATTTCGTCCCGAATGCCTGCTTGCGCTCCGGTGCATCGATGCCCTGTAAGCGGATCTTGTGCTGAACATTCCCTTCGCTGAGTATGACGATGGTGTCGCCGTCGGTGACCCGGACGGTGCGGCCCGTGAGAGTGGCCGCCGACGCGTACGGGACGTGAATCGTGAGAAGCAGAAAGAAAATTATGCGCATTAGGGAACCCACTTACTGGACTACTTTTCTTCTCGCCATCCCGATCAACCCGATCAGGCCGGTGCCGAAGAGGTAAAGGGCGGAGGGGATGGGGACGGGTTGAGTTTCGATATAGAAAGATGCAGTCAGAACCGATCGTGGGATGGTTATCCTGTTGGTTGTGATTAGAATCCAGCTTGGACCAAAAATTATGCTGTCAACCGGTAATCCACCATCGATGACCTGAGTAACGTCGATAACTTCACCTCCAATACCAGACCATTCAAGATCCTCGAAAAGCCATTCGTGAGCAGTGAAAGTATGGCCAGCCAAGTCAGTACGAGACCAGTCCATTAAAATAGTGAAATTTGTGCCGGTGAAGTCGACGAAGCTTTCTCTAGGTTCATCTGTTAGAGGAAGGCTTGGAAACTCAACCACTGACTCGGAGACTGTTGCAGAGAATGAGACATCCCGGAAGCCCGCTGTACATGGCGTCAAACTCGAAATAGGCGAGACGCAGAAATCTATCCGATCACCAACTAAATTTGCTTGTAGAGGTGTTACTACAAACAGCGATGCAGCAATTGTAAGGTGTAGTAATTTAGCCAACGCGCGCCTCTCTATTGTTTCCTTCTCGCCATCCCAACCAACCCGATCAGGCCGGAGCCGAAGAGCCAGACTGCGGCGGGTACGGGGACGACAGCTGGCGCGGAGCGTACCAGAGCGCTGCCGGTATATTGATGCGTAAGATCCCTCCGTAGCGGGCCATGAGTGATGTCTAGGTAATCTCGGTTTGGGTATAGGTGTCTTTCAACATGAAATAATGACGTGTTCATACTAAGAGTGCCATCGTGCCACCCAGTTATAAGGAAGGTTGCTCCATAATTTGTGTTTTCTGGATTTTCCTCTGCAAACAGATCACCAATAAAAGAAGTTACGTAATCAAAAACACCAAAATTATCGAAACTCCAACCGTTGTAATCACCGTCTCCCCCAGAAGAATTCAGTAAATTAGATATTTCTGTTAAAGAAGCGTATCTCCATCCATCGAATTCTTCACCCGGCCCCAATTTATTGCTTACATCGTCATAAGATCTATTCGCAGTAACAGTTAAGTCCAGCCACTCAAGACCGAAGTCGTCTCTGGTGATGAGATTATCTCCGACCGTTTTCCAATCATTGCTTACTAGTGCTGCATTAGATGACGGCGTGACAAAAATTAAGACCACGGCGTATAGCGTGCCTAACAAACGTGATTTCATGATAATTCCTCCAACATTCTTATTCTGACTTCTTGTCGCCTCGCGCCGTCCTGGCGATCTTTATGTGCAGACAGTATCAGAGTGAGTCGGTTGAAGGGAACTGACCTGGATCAAGCCTGATCAGATTCCAGCAGTTCTTCCCGCAGGATCGTGACCTCAGGGGGCGCATCCGTGCCGATCCGAACCTGATTGCCTTTCAGGGCGAGGATGGTGACTTTGATTTGTTCCCCGGTGGGTAACTCGATGACGAGGGATTCGCCGGGACGGCGGGTGACTACGAGCATGGCAATCTCCTTTTGCCTTGGTTGGAGTGGTCAGGGTACCGGCGGTGTTTTTCGGCTGTTTCAAAAATCAAGATTTGCAATTTCTATTGATATGGCACGTTCGAGGATTTGTCTGCCCCAGGCTAAATAACCGCTCTCGCTAGTATTCAACTCAGTGACATTGCCGTGAACAAGTTTAGATCTTACGCTGTATAATTGCTTGAAATTATTCTTAATAGTATTCCTCGCTTTTATGCTTTTACCTATCAAATAGGAGCATCTGTCGGCCAAAGTTTCTGTTAACGCGCCATTGTCTTTGGTGTCGCCTAAAAGCGCCTCAAGCCCAATACAAACCTGCAAAAACGATAAAGTACTATTTTCCGTGACATAGGAATTAAAGCACCAATTAATTGCAGACTTTATCCCTTTTGCCTCCTCATCCTGACATTCGATTAACTGGATAGGTCTTCTATTCATTGCTTGAATGGCTTTTTCTACCGCGTTTGTCTTAACCGCTAAAGCTATTGCCTTGTGCTCCCAATTTATGTCAACGCTATTTAAAAACCGGCATGTATCTAATGGGAGTTCCACTTTGGATACCTTCGGTTCCTGATAAGCATTATCAACGCTCACGACCGATGACTTTTTTATGCTGTGTTGCGAGAGCGACCCGAGAAAACCAAGGCCTGCTTGTTTCTCAGGGGTTAACTTGAAGAAACCTCCAGCCACTCCTTGTTGCAAGATGATGTTTAAGCTGGTTAGCGCGCGTTTTACACACATGTTTTCTAAGCGTCCTCCTGAATACCCCGAAGCACGCTGCCTTATATACACCTTCCCGACTTCAAATTTATTGAATAACTGCATCAGTCCTACTTGATAACCACCAGGTATCTCGTCAGGCATTTGAAAAGATATTAAAGATATTGTTTCGCTTAGATCGATGGGGGTTGGGATATTTTGTGATATTTCGGGTATAGGTATGAATATGTCAAATGTTCTAGGTATGGAAACAAAATAATTTTTTAATGTCTCTGCTATTTGCTGACATCTTTCCTCGCCTAAAAGATCCCACAAATTCCCTTCAAGCTTTTTATCACCATCGACAACAGATCTAATTGCATCATAAGCAAAATCATAAAATATCGTAAAAACATCTGTTGAATCCAAATGCTCCTTCTTATGCTTTAAGATTTCCTTGGCGAGTGACTCAACATGCACAGAGAATGATTCGTATTGTGGCCAATTATCTTTAATCGCACAGTTCTTTAAGGAGCCAATTATTATTTTAAATGCTTTTTCTTGAGCTTTCTGGTGCAATTTATTTGTCCTTCATTAACCTACTAGTACGATTGTAAGTATCACTTTGAGTAAAGTGATATGCCGTGTAAATCTATTATGTAAATGATCATATCCTGCGGAGCAATGGAAGTAGAGTATTAAGCACATATTTTGGCGTTATCTCGGCCACAACACGCTGTCAAATTCGTGCTGGGTCAAGTACATAACTTACTGCGCCGGTTTGTTGAAAGGCCTCACAAGCCTCTCGAAGTATAGCTCTTCCTTAAGCTTCCGGAGGCCTAGAGAGTGGATAGGTGGTGTAGATGTGCATTGAATTAGGATCCAATCAGGGCAGAGAGTTGTGCGCTACTTTGAACCACTGCAAGCCGGAATATCCGCGCTTGCACAAGTCAACAGGCCGTTGGAGTGGTGGTACACATTTTCAATGCAAACGGGGGGTCAGAATTCACTGCGAATCAACAAACAGCACTCATGACCCAGCCCGGATCACGCCGATCTTCCCCGGATGCTGAGCCTTTTCGTTGTCACGCCACTGGAAGCGGACCTCAACGGGGATACGAAACTTATCCGCAAGGCGGCTAACTTCCTTCCATGCATCCGGGGCCGATTGTCCCTGAATTGAGATGCCCAGCTCTGAGTAAAACTTGTACCCATCCTTCGTGTACTCCGATGCTTTGGCCGGAATCTGTAGTTCGGTGACCAGCTTCTCGCCGCTCAGGCCCTTCGCCTTGACAATGCCGATTACTTTCATCAGCAATCCAGCCCAGTTCAATTTATCCGGATCACCGTCGTTCACGCGAGTGGACAGGATGCGTGTGAAAGAAAGACCGGGCGCTTTTTCGAATACCAAGTCCTCACCGCTATTGTTCTTATGGAGGTTTGCATCATCGACGTCACGCTCCAGGTCGAGGGCATCCATTTTGTCGCGGACGATTGCAGCTATGGTCTCGGCGGGGGTATTTGTTCCAATCCAAGTTGAGATGATCTTTAGATCTACGAATGTGGCGTCGTTGAGTCGAATAACAGGCATCATCAGCTGCTCCTGGGTAATTTTTAAAGCCAAACTATATGTTACATATTCTATATTTATTGTCAAGATAATAGGTTACATATTCATATATTCTTGATTTAGGTAGAGATAATTGTATAGATTGCGCTTGCTGCAGGTCTGGTTGATGCCAAAAATAGTTATTCAAATGCCGGATGACTCATCTGCAGGGACAATCCGTTGATCCACCGAGTCCGTCCCACCTTGCGCTCGTGAATGGAGATGTAAAGCGGCCGGACGTGCGGGAGCAGCGTTAGCATGTCCGATACCGTCCGGGGCGATACCCAGCAGAATCCGGTCCATCGCTTTTCGCCGCGAACCTTCTCGATGAGGCCGATGCCATCTGGTAAGTCGTAGATGGGAATCTCCTCACCTCGAATCCTGCGGTATTTTTGCGTGCCGTCTTCATCTCTAACGTGACAATCCGACAGTCTGGCCTCGAACTGACCCTCCTCAGTCTCCCATCCATGAACCGTGATGGTGTACTTCTCGCCGGAGCGCTCGTCGGGATAATCGCAGATGCCCTCCAGCTCCACCGATGACCCGAATGAGTAGATTTCGGGATCGGCGTGATGATGACGCTTGTCCCTGGTGTCATGGTTGACGGATGCGTTAATGCTTGCCTTGTATCCGCTCAGGGGGATGGAGAGCAGTTCGTATTCGACCGAGGTGGATTTCTTCTTTTTGGCCATGTTGGGTATCCCTTCAATGACAGAGTAGGGTGTCGACCGTCCCTGTGCTAGGATTGCTCATGAAACGGAGGGAGATTCATAAAATAATCAATGAGATATCTCGTGTTGGTGTGATTGCCCTGGTCCCGGACGATACGAAACTAGAACTTGGGAGCCACAAGAACACTTGTGATTGGTGATGGATAGTAAAGAAAAGAAAAAGCTCAGTGAAATAGACATCTGTGATCTGTTCATTACCCCTGCTATCAAGGGTGCCGGTTGGGATCAGCTGACTCAGATACGTCGTGAGGTCACTTTGACGCCGGGACCAGTTATTGTTCGCGGCAATATGTCCTCGCGCAACAAGAAAAAGAAGAAGTTCGCGGATTACGTTCTGCAACGGGAGGCGGGTGTGCCCATCGCTATTGTCGAAGCCAAAGACAACAATCACACCGTCAGCCATGGCATGCAGCAGGCCTTGGGATACGCCGAGATCCTGCATGTGCCCAGCGCCTTCAGCTCCAATGGCGATGCATTTGCTTCGCACAACAAACTGGCGCCCGCTACCGGTGCGGAAACGGAAACCGAGTTTCCGCTAGAGTCGTTCCCCACGCCGGCCGAGCTCTGGCAGCGCTACAAAACCTACCGCGGCATTGAAGACAGCGAAGAAGAGCTCGTAACCGAGCCTTACCAGGACGATGGTTCCGGAAAAGAGCCTCGCTACTACCAGGCAGAGGCGATAAACCGCGTAATCGAAGCCGTTGCTAAAGGCAAAAAGCGCCTGCTGCTGGTTATGGCCACGGGAACCGGCAAAACCTACACCACATTCCAGATCATCTGGCGCCTGTGGAAGGCAAAAAAAGCCAAGCGAATCCTGTTTCTGGTCGATCGCAACATTCTGGCCGACCAAACCCTGGTCAATGACTTCAAGCCCTTCGGCTCCGTCATGACCAAAATCAAGAACCGCAAGATTGACCCGTCCTACGAGATCTACCTCGGACTCTATCAGGCGCTCACCGGCCCGGACGAAGAAGACAAGATCTTCAAAAATGTCTCGCGGGATTTCTTCGATCTGATTGTGATCGATGAGTGCCACCGCGGCAGCGCATCCGAAGATTCAGCCTGGCGGGAAATCCTCGATTACTTTTCCGATGCCATCCAACTGGGCATGACGGCCACGCCCAAAGAAACCGAGTACGTTTCCAACATCACCTATTTTGGCGAGCCCGTTTACACCTATACGCTCAAGCAGGGCATCGAAGACGGCTTCCTGGCCCCTTATAAAGTCGTCCGCATCGATATTGATAAGGATATTCTGGGCTGGACGCCGCCGCCGGGCATGAAGGACGACCTCGGTCAGGAAATCGAGCAGCGCGAGTACAACCAAAAAGACATGGACCGCATCCTGGTACTCAACCAGCGCACCAAGCTGGTGGCCAAATGCGTAATGGAGTTGCTCAACGCCACCGAACCCTATGCCAAGACCATTATCTTCTGTGAAGACATCGATCACGCCGAACGCATGCGCAAAGCCATCGTGAATGCGGCCGGCCAGATCGCTATCGACAACCCCAAATACGTCATGCGTATCACAGGTGACAGCGTGGAGGGCAAGGCGGAGCTGGATAACTTCATTGATCCGGAAAGCAAGTTCCCGGTCATCGCCACCACCTCAGAGCTGCTTTCTACCGGGGTGGATGCCAAAACCTGCAAACTCATTGTGCTGGATAAAAACATCAAATCCATGACCACCTTTAAACAGATCATCGGCCGTGGCACCCGTATTGAGGAAGAGCAAAACAAGTACTACTTCACCGTCATGGATTTCAAAAAGGCGACAGAGCTGTTTAAAGACCCCGATTTCGACGGTGAGCCAGTCGTTATTTATGAGCCCAGCGGTGGTGATGACCCGGTACCACCTGATCCCGACTATCCGGACGATGATCCCGACGGCGATGGGGTAGAGGACGAGCCGGGCACCTATAAGGTCCAAGTCAGCGGCGTCGAGGTGAAAATCCTAGCAAAACGCGTGGAATACCTGGGCCCAGATGGCCAGCTCATTACCGAGTCCTATAAAGACTACTCAAGAAAACAAATTCGTTCCGAATTCGCCTCCCTCGACGAGTTCCTCAACAAATGGAACAGTGCTAAAAAGAAGGAAGCCATCATTAAAGAGCTGGAAGACCACGGTATCCTTCTCGCCAGCCTCGCGCTGGAAGTCGGCAAGGAATACGGCGATTTCGACCTCATCTGCCACATCGCCTACGACATGCCGCCGCTCACTCGCAAAGAGCGCGCCAACAACGTCAAGAAACGCAATTACTTCACCAAATACGGTGAGCAGGCGAGGGCAGTGCTGGAATCCCTGCTCGACAAGTACGCTGACGAAGGCATCACCACCATCGAAAGCCCGCGCGTGTTAAAACTCAGGCCCTTCGACAGCATGGGCACGCCCATGGAAATCATCAACAATGCTTTTGGCGGCAAGGAACACTACGAAAAGGCCGTCCAGGAGCTGGAACAGGAACTCTACTATCAGGATAAATCGGCATGAGTAATGTCAGCGGTATCATCAAGTCCATCCAGGACATCATGCGCAAAGACGTCGGCGTCGACGGCGACGCCCAGCGCATCAGTCAGCTGGTGTGGATGTTTTTCCTCAAGATCTACGACGACCGCGAGGCAGAGCTGGAATTACTGGAAGACGATTACCAGTCGCCGCTGCCGGAAAAGCTCCGCTGGCGCAATTGGGCCGCCGATCCGGAGGGTATGACGGGCGACGAACTCAACGAGTTTGTTAATCTCCAGCTGTTCCCGACGCTGAAGACCGGGCTCAAACTGAAGGGGCCGACAGGTCAGCGCGCCCTGGTCATCCGCAACATCTTCGAAGACGCCTACAACTACATGAAGTCCGGCACTCTGATCCGCCAGGTCATCAACAAGATCTGCGAAATCGACTTCAACAACACCGAAGATCGCCACACCTTCGGCAGTATTTACGAACAAATCCTCAAGGACCTGCAAAGCGCCGGTAACGCGGGTGAGTTCTATACCCCGCGCGCCGTCACCCAATTCATTGTCAACCGGGTGGCCCCGCAACTTAAGGAATCCGTGCTCGACCCGGCCTGCGGCACCGGCGGCTTTCTGGCCTGCACCATAGATCACAAGCGCGACACCTACGTGAAGTCCGCCAAGGACGAAGAGGCGCTGCAAAAGAGCATTCACGGCGTGGAGAAAAAAGCCCTGCCGCACATGCTCTGCACCACCAACATGATCCTGCACGGCATCGACGTGCCCGTTCAGATTGAGCACGACAACATGCTCAGCCGCCGCGCCTACAAAGACTATGGCGAAAAAGACCGCGTCAACGTCATCGTCACCAACCCGCCCTTCGGCGGCATGGAAGAAGACGGCGTGGAGAACCAGTTTCCCGCCACCTACCGCACACGCGAAACAGCCGATCTGTTCATGGCGCTGGTCATCAAGCTGCTCAAAAATCGCGGCCGCGCCGCCGTAGTGCTGCCTGACGGCTTCTTATTCGGTGAGGGGATGAAAACCCGCCTCAAGCAGGAGTTGCTGGAAAAGTGCAATCTGCACACCATCGTGCGCCTGCCCAATGGCGTGTTTGCGCCTTACACCGGCATCAAAACCAACATCCTGTTCTTCACCAAAAAGCCCGAAAGCGAGCAGCCCGGCACCTCACAGGTCTGGTACTACGAGCACCCTTACCCGGAAGGTGTGACCAGCTACAACAAAACCAAGCCCATGCGCTTCGAAGAGTTCGCCACCGAGATCGAGTGGTGGGGCAATGAGCAAGACGGCTTCAAAGCCCGCAAACAAACCGAGCAGGCGTGGCAGGTCAGCGTCGAAGATATCGTAGCCCGTAACTACAATCTCGATATCAAGAACCCCCACGTCGGCGAACAGGTCAACCACGATCCGGAACAACTGCTGGCCGACTATCAGCAGCAACAGAGCGAGATTCAAAGCCTGCGTGACCAGCTGAAAACCATTCTGTCCGACGCGCTAACCGGGGCGAACAAATAATGCCAGCGGCCGAACAACTCATCACGGCTAACCTGGATATCTGGTCATCGGCCATCAAAACCAAATCTGCCGCAGGCCGTGGCAATAGCAAAAAGCGCGAGCTTTACGGCATAAAAAAACTGCGTGAGCTGATCATGGAGCTGGCTTTTTCAGGAATGCTTGTGGCAACTGATAAGGTGCAGGTGAACCACGAAGATTTGCTGTCGAAAATGACCGATGAAAAAGCGGATTTTCATAAGCGAAAGGGCGTTCGTCTTCAGAAGTTTAAGGAGCTGCCAGATATTGACGTGAGCCTAAAATGTCCAGCCAGTTGGGAAACGGTATATTTTGACCAGGTGATCAAATACATAACTGATTTTCAAGCTAACGGTAGCTTCGCGACCCTAAAGAAGAATGTAACTTACTATGAATCGCCCAATTATGCCTTGTTGCTGAGGCTTACAGATTTAAGGCATGGGCTTACGGATAGTAGCAATTACAAGTATACAGATGAGGCAGGTTACAAATTCTTAGCGAAATCATCTATTGACGGTGGTGAATTAGTTATCGCAAATGTCGGGGCGGGGGTTGGTACTACATTAATGGTCCCCGAGCTCGATATGCCAGCGACGTTGGCTCCAAATATGTTTATGGTTGTTCTGTCCGATCTTATAAGCAAAGAATACTTTCTATATTTTTCACAGTCGCCAGCATATTGGAAGCACATAGAGCAGGTGAATACCGGAACAGGCCAGCCGAAGATAAATAAAACCGAGTATAAGAACTGCAAGATTCCGCTGCCTTCACATTCCGAACAGCTAAGAATCGTCGCCAAAGTCGACGAACTCATGGCCCTCTGCGACCAGCTGGAACAGCAGCAAGAAACCAGCATCACCGCCCATCAGACCCTGGTGCAAACTCTGCTCGACGCACTGACCACGGCCAGCGAGCGCGACGGCTTCACCGCCGCTTGGGCAAGAATCGCCGACCACTTCGACGCCCTCTTCACCACCGAGTGGAGCATCGACCAGCTCAAAAAAACCGTCCTCCAGCTCGCCGTCATGGGCAAAATTATCCCGCAGGATCCCAACGACGAACCAGCCTGCGAGCTTCTTAAGAAAATTGCCGCCGAGAAGGCCCAGCTGGTGAAGGTAGGCAAGATCAAGAAACAAAAAGCGTTACCGCGGATTGAAGATGATGAAAAGCCTTTTGCGCTGCCGGATGGTTGGTGCTACACGAGGCTTGATGATCTTTGCGCTTGGATCACTTCCGGTTCTACACCGCCAAAGTCAGAATTTCAGGATCATGGGGGCGTGCCTTATCTCAAGGTATACAATATTCGCGAACAAGCGATAGATTTCGACTACAAGCCGCAGTTCGTTAATTCTGCGTGTCACGAAGGTAAGTTAAAGAGGTCGATTCTTTATCCCGGTGACGTAGTAATGAATATCGTTGGCCCGCCATTAGGGAAGATCGCTATTATTCCAGATACCCACCCAGAGTGGAATTGTAATCAAGCAATTGCCTTTTTTCGTCCCATCGATATAAGGCTTAATTCCTATATTTATACGTATTTAACTTCCCATCTGTTTCTTGGTTACATCGAGCTTATTGGCACGGCGGGCCAAGACAACATATCAGTAACAAAAAGCAGAACCATAGTCTTTCCCATGCCGCCGTTCGAAGAGCAGTGCCGAATCGTTGCTAAAGTTAATGAACTCCTGGCCCTTTGCGACACGCTGAAGGTAGGTCTTAACAACGCCCAAGCCACCCAATTGCAATTGGCCGATTCCATGACCGAACAAGCTGTTGCGTGATGACAATCAAAATTGCGCCAATACCGGATTTGCCTGATGAGCTTCTCGCTGCGGCTCAGGCAGGAAGGCTTGTGCCATTCGTGGGGGCTGGTGTTTCACGGATTGCCGGTTGCCCGGGGTGGGATGCCCTTGCAAATGCCTCACTTCAGCAAATGGTTGATGCTGGAAGGTTATCGTATGCCGAGTTAGAGCAATGTCAGTCAATTACAGCGCCAAGGATAAAGCTGTCGATGGCGGAGTTGATCGCGAGGAAGCATGGGTTATCAATAGACTACAAAAAAGTCCTGGAACGACCAGGCTGGCAAATGAATTCCAAAGGCTTACAGTGCTATGGAGCGCTAGGGCAACTAGGGCAGCGATTTGTCACAACCAATTATGACGGATGGCTGGACTATGAGTATCCAACTGTTCCCGGCGCCCCTGTGCCGACAGGCCCGTCGAGTACGCCAAGCTACGCTACTAGGCTGGCATATTATGATCGTAGCGACTTTACTGCTGCGCGATTTCGAGAACCCAACACCGTCATCCATCTCCATGGTTCGTTGCAGAACCCAGGCAGCATGATTCTGACTATGCGTGACTACATCTCTCACTACGCTAATGATCGGGGCGGCGGTGGAGATGAGGAGAACCAGGTGTTGACGTTTCTCGAGCACCTATTTGAAGACAAGACCGTCCTTTTTGTCGGATATGGTCTCGAGGATTTGGATATCCTCGAACACGTCGTCCAGAAGGCCCGTGGCATGGCGCGCGGGAGGAGCTTAGTGCGTCACTATATGCTGCAGCCCTATTTTTCCTATGAGCAGGGCCTTGCGGAGAACATGGAGCGCTATTTCCGTGAAGAGTGTGGTATCGCATTGTTGCCATACCAGCGTGACAGTAAGAATTACGACCAACTCATTGATGTCTTGACAGATTACGCGCGGCGAATTCCAGCAGCAGATCCGATGGTGCTGCAGGACCTGCGCGAGATGGAAGGAATGATCTGATGGTTGTGCTCAACTCAAAAGAGCAATCTCTGATTGAATACATGGGGAGGAGCGATGAGCATCTGCGCAAGGGTGTCAGTCTGATCGTCGATCGGGGAGATCCGGGTCGATATTTCGAGGCAGTTCAGGCCGCAGGCTTGTTAGATTCGGGCAAAAACCCGATGCCTGTGGCGACAGAGGATGGCAAGTACTGGCAAATACCATACTGGCCGATGCTTGATTTTCTCGTTGCTTGCACCAAACAAGCGGAACAAGGTGACGATGGCGAACTGGCTAATCAGGTCTTGCAGATCATTCGGTCTGTCAGTCAATCGGTCGAGAACAATGGTGGCGAGCCCAACAACTATCACACATTTCGAGTCTTTGCGGACATATTGGGATTAGTGCCGACTACCGCAGTAACAATGGCTGATGTAGATCTTATTCCCATTTGGCTAGGTGGAAGATTCGACCGCGGTGGCGTCTGTAACTCTCTCGATAAAGGCGCAGTGAAGCGGTTTCTCGATAGTCACAGTGCTGAAGACTGGCGGAAAGCACTTCGTATAATGGAGCATTGCACAGCGACTTTATGGATAGATAAGGAAGGGTTCCACGGTGGCGTGCGTCGAGAGCCGGAGTCGGTAGTTGATGATCACTGGCTTAAGGAGATGATCAAGCATCACGCCGCAGTGCTCGGGCAGAAGCTAGGGCAGGAGGCTGCGGAAGTATTCCGAGATTGGGTAAGGGAAGTCTATCGAGAAGATGAGAGGGATCTTCCGAGCTACATCTTTCGACCAGCCATCGAAGAGAATGAGCAGAACTACGACTGGAATGGTGTTGATAATCGTTCCATAGAGGCGCTGCGTGACGCGCTCGATGGATGGATAGCTGCAAACGGTGGCGATGTCACGGAGTATGTTAAGGGGCTGCTAGAAGATGAGCTAGAAATACTGAGGCGAACTGCGCTCTATTTGATAAATACTCATTGGGATAGATTGGATGAAGTGCTGTCGCGCAGCATGGGTGTGGCCCTTTTCGATCAAGATATGCATCACGAACTTTATGATCTACTGGATGCAAGGTTCATGTCGTTTTCAAACCCGTTAAAAGAAGCAACGGTCAATGCGATAGAGTCGATCCCACTCTCTGCAACAGACGATAATCCCGAATTATTGTTAGCGCGAATTAGGCGGCGATGGTTATCTGCTATTGTTGGCAAGGGTTCTGAGCGAGCAGACCAGCTGTACGCGACCCTAATGCAGAATTACGATCTCGGTCGCCTGTCAAAGCATCCGAATTTTCTTTCGTATAGCGAGTCTAGGTCGGGCCCTGGCCCCTCGCCATATTCACCACAAGAACTCGCCGAGCTGAATCGAGGCGGCACCTTGATTGCAACTTTGGAAGCGTTTGAGCCTGGTGATACATGGGAAGGGCCTACAAAAAGAGCATTGGTTGATTCCTTAGAAGCAGCGGTGGGTCTCGATCCGGCTTCATTTATAAAGGCCTTACCCAGCTTCTTAGCTACGGAGCGTTGCTATCAGTACGGCGTCATTAACGGCTTCAAGGGGTTGTGGGATCGAGCAGACAAAGACGATATGTCGTCTGGGTCTGGATGGGACTCTGCATGGCCAGCACTTTTTGACTTTTTTTCTTCACTTATTTCGGGCGATGCGTTTTGGGATGAAGAGGCTCCCGAGGATCGGGATATGACACCGACCCGTGACTGGATTCCCGGGCTGATTGCGGATTTTTTGCGTGCAGGTACTCGAGATGACGAAAAGGCATACTCGCCAGATTTGTTGCCGGCCGCACTACCAATAATTGATCGTTTATTGAATAAAGGGCAGGCAGTAGATGCGCCTAGCGATAATGCGATGACGCAAGCAATAAATTCCCAGAAAGGCAAAGCTGTGGAAGCTCTTTATGGTTATGCGCTAAGGTCAGCGAGGGTTGCGGACAATACCGATGGGAATCACGATGATGCTTGGGCGGCGGTTGAGCCAATCTACAACAGGGAGTTGGAGCTTTGCCATGGAGGCAATTTCGAGTTCTCGACATTGCTAGGTTCATACCTAGCTAATCTGGAATACTTGAACATTGCCTGGGTTGAGAATCATTTCCGGGATATCTTTTCGGAGGTGAATCCTGAGAACTTCGTGTGCGCACTAGGCGGCTTGGCTTATGGCCAGGCAACTCGCAGATCATTCGCTCTGTTACGCGACAATAACGTTTTCAATGCGGCCATTGGTCTGGATCTGCCCGGAAACCACACACGCGAAAAACTCGTGCAGCGTATCGCTTTGGGCTATTTGTGGGGCGACGAGCCGCTGGATTCAACGTGCTTCAATTTGATTTTTGACAATCACATTGATGGGGATCTTCAGACGATTGCGACATTTTTCTGGAGCATAAGTAACCAGGACGTTGCTGATGAGCAAATTGAGAGAATCATGGCGTTCTGGACGCGTTGCGTGGAATGGGCGGCGGCTCAAACACCGGCACCGGAGGCATTGCTGGCGAAACTGAGCTTGTTGTCTTGCTATCTCAATGAAATCTCCGACGATAATCTGCAGCTTATGTTGGCGTGCGTTCCGTATGTTAACAACACCAATTATTCTTGGGAGTTGACCAAGACGTTGGAGTCCCTTGCGACCGAGAGCCCAGCAAACGTCGTTCAGGTTCTTGATAAGTATTTGGAAAACTATCGCCCAAATTATGATTATCAGGAGTTGCTTAATAGTCTGATAAGGAAGCTGGCCCAAGGGGGGCAGAGGCTGGCGGCGTTGCGATTTACTGAAGACTTGCGTCAGCTTAGGGGTATGGACGAACTGTATCGAGAACTGATAGCTGATGACGATTGAAGCGCACAGGTTTCGTTTGCCCCATACGTATTGCATCAGCCTGATTCAGTTCCCCCGATTCCTTTGTCCCAATGCAATAACGCCATGAATTCCATGAGCGGCGGCCGGGACAAAGGGGATTCCGATCCCTTGGTCTCAACGACATAACGCTATGAATATTCTATGGATGGTGGGCCCGCCAGGACTCGAACCTGGGACCAAGGGATTATGAGTCCCCTGCTCTAACCAACTGAGCTACAGGCCCTTGACTGGTGGGGGAGTGTACCTGCCGATCGCGGGGGCGTCACCTGTTGATGATGCCCCGCTAGATCAGGAATCGATTTCCAGGAAACTGCGCAGCTGTTCCGAGCGGCTCGGATGACGCAGTTTACGCAGTGCCTTGGCTTCAATCTGACGAATACGCTCACGTGTAACGTCGAACTGTTTGCCGACTTCTTCCAGCGTGTGGTCCGTATTCATATCGATACCAAAGCGCATGCGCAATACCTTGGCTTCGCGAGGTGTGAGGCCACAGAGTACGCCTTGAGTAGCCTCTTTCAGGCCAGCGCCGGAAGCAGAATCAACCGGTGAGTCAATGCTGGTGTCCTCGATGAAATCGCCCAGGTGTGAGTCTTCGTCATCACCGATCGGGGTTTCCATGGAGATGGGTTCCTTGGCGATCTTGAGCACCTTGCGAACCTTGTCTTCCGGCATGTCCATGCGTTCGGCAAGTTCTTCAGGCAGCGGTTCGCGCCCCATTTCCTGCAGCATTTGCCGGGAGATGCGGTTCAGCTTGTTGATGGTCTCAATCATATGCACCGGAATACGGATGGTGCGTGCCTGGTCGGCAATTGAACGTGTAATCGCCTGACGGATCCACCAGGTGGCGTAAGTCGAGAACTTGTAACCACGGCGGTATTCAAACTTGTCCACCGCCTTCATCAGGCCGATATTGCCTTCCTGGATCAGGTCGAGGAACTGCAGGCCACGGTTGGTGTATTTCTTGGCAATGGATATAACCAGGCGCAGGTTGGCTTCCACCATTTCTTTCTTGGCACGGCGTGCCTTGGCCTCGCCAATGGACATGCGGCGATTGATGTCCTTGATCTGGCTGATGCTCAGGCTGGTATCTTTCTGGATATTTACCAGCTTGTTCTGGGCGCGCAGTATTTCTTCCTTGTGCTGTTCCAGCACTGGCGAGTACTTGTGCCCGCCCTTGATCTGGGTGTCCAGCCAGTTAAGGTCAGTTTCATTATCCGGGAAGGAGGTGATGAAGTCTTTTCTCGGCATCAGCGCGTCGTGTACGCAGATGCCCATAATCACACGCTCGTGGGTGCGGATACGCGCCACAGTTTTACGCAGACTATCGGTCAGGGTTTCCACCATGCGTGGTGCCAGTTTCAGGCATTTCAGGTGTTCGACCATCTGGACAACAGCTTTCTCAATACGAGATTCGTTGCGGGTCTTGGCATTGAGTGCGGTAATCAGCTTGTCATGCAACTTACGCAGTTCAGCGAAGAATTCGCGTGTTTCTTCCGGATCAGGGCCGGTGTCTACAGGTGCGGCCTCTTCTTCATCGTCGTCTTTATCTTTGTCTTTGTCAGCATCATTGCCTTTGCTGGCGTCGTTCGCGGCAGCAGGTGACGGAATCGGCTCGTCAACAGCATTCGGATCAATGAAGCCGGTAAACAAATCGGTCAGGCGTGATTCACCTGCCTCGACCTTGGCGTACTCATCAAGCAGTCGTTTTGATGTTGCCGGGTAGCTGGAAAGCGCCTGGTAGACCTGGCCCAGCCCATCTTCTATGCGCTTGGCAATCTCAATTTCGCCTTCTCGGGTGAGCAGCTCAACCGTGCCCATTTCCCGCATGTACATACGTACCGGGTCGGTGGTGCGACCAAACTCACTGTCGACCGTTGCCAGGGCTGCGGCAGCTTCTTCGGCAGCGTCTTCGTCAGCTGGAGAAGATTCGTTGGACATGATCAGCGTGTCGGCGTCAGGTGCGGTTTCGTGCACCTGGATACCCATGTCGTTGATCATGCCGATAATGTCTTCGATCTGCTCCGGATCGACGATGTCATCCGGCAGATGGTCATTAACCTCGGCATAGGTAAGGAAGCCCTGCTCTTTACCTTTGGCGATCAGCAGTTTGAGTTGCGATTGTTGGTTCTGGTTCATCACCTGAACGTGTCCCCGTAGTAGGTCCGTCGATCGTTTACAAAAGTCAAACGACCATTGTAGTTGATAAAGGCTATATTAGCCAGTTCTGTTACATATCAATCGGCAGGTTCCTGTGCCGAGTGCTGAGTCACAAGCAGTTGTTTAAGCTCGGTTTTCTCTGCATCACTTAGTGTACTGTCACGGCTCTTCAAAAGTAGCTGTGCAGTACGCTGATGGTTCCGTTGTTCCAACAGACGTTGGACAGCGCCAGATAATTCCTGTTCATAGCCATCTGCCGGTACCATCAGCGGCGTGCTCGCGAGCCGGGCCAGATGGGTTTCTTCCGGCCGACCGCGCCAGTGTTCCAGTAGTCCGCCAGTAGATAGATGCGGGTTACTCGCCGTTAATTCAAGTAACTCGACCAATAGTTCAACACCGGGCAGGTCCAGATCTGCGAAGCCGTAGGGCGGCGCAATGAGTGCGCCCAGGGCCGGTTGCTCCAGCAGCAATCTGATGGCGCTGCGCACCGGGCTGCGACTGAGATCCCGGCGTGGCTGGTGGTCTGTTGGTGGGTCGGGTTCGGTGGCCTCGCCGAGCACACGTCGTTGCAGCTGTGGAAGCTTCAGACCGCTGTATTCCGATAATTGCTCCAGCATCAGGTCACGAAATACAGAGTCCGGCAATGTCGCTAACAAGGGGCGGGCAAGTTCCACCAGGCGGGCTCGTCCATCCACACTGGTAGTATCGACTTGCCGGCCCAGTGATTCATAAAAAAACTTTGAAAGTGGGACTGATTCGACAGTTTTTTGCCGAAATGTTTCTGCGCCGATACGGCGCACCAGGGAATCCGGGTCTTCACCTTCAGGCAGGAACAGGAAGCGTGCCTCGCGGCCATCACGCAGCACCGGCAGTGCATTCTCCAGTGCCCGCCAGGCAGCGCGGCGTCCGGCGGCATCGCCGTCGAAGCAGAACACGACTTCGCTGACGGTACGGTAAAGACGTTCCAGGTGCTCGGGCGTTGTGGCAGTGCCCAGCGTAGCAACCGCGTTGGTGAGGCCAAACTGTGCCAGTGCAACAACGTCCATGTAGCCTTCGACCACCAGCAGGCGCTCCAGTTTCTGGTTGGCCTTGCGGGCTTCGAACAGGCCATAGAGTTCCCGCCCCTTGTGGAACACGGGACTCTCCGGGCTGTTCATGTACTTGGGTTTTTCGTCACCCAGTACCCGGCCGCCAAAGCCGATACAGCGGCCGCGGCGGTCGCGAATGGGGAACATGACGCGGTCGCGAAAACGGTCATAGCGGCCGCCATCGTCTTTTTCGACCAGCAGGCCGAGTTCAGTGGCGAGGCGCTGTGATTCGGGGTCGCCAAACTGTTTCAGCAGTGAATCCCAGCCAGGTGGCGCGTACCCCAGGCCAAATGTCTGGGCGATTTCGCCACTGAGTCCCCGGTCCTTGAGATATGCCACTGCCTTGTCTGCCTGTGCGTGCTGGCGCAGTTGGGCGCGGTAAAATTGATCGACGCGTTCCAGCAGGGCGTAGTGATCGGTTCGCTGCTGTTCAGCCTGCGGCGACTGGCTGCCAGATTCTCGCGGAACTTCCATGCCAACTGAGCGGGCCAGTTCCTCGATAGCTTCCGGAAATGCCAGGTTGTCGTATTCCATCAGAAAACTAATGGCGCTACCGTGGGCTCCACAGCCGAAGCAATGGTAGAACTGCTTGCCGGGGCTGACCGTAAATGACGGTGTTTTTTCGTTATGGAAGGGGCAGCAGGCCTGATATTCGCGGCCGGTTTTTTTCAGCTGCAGGCGCGCATCAATGAGATCAACAATATCGACCCGGTTAAGGAGTTCGTCGATAAAGGATTGCGGAATACGGCCGGCCATGAGGCAATGGTAAGAGAGGGGGGCGGGCGATTACAAAGTTTGCTGGGGGGCGCCGCGCAGATTTCTGGCTGCAGCTGAAATATCAGGACAGGCGGGCTTTGATCTTGCCGCTGACAGCGCCCATATCGGCGCGACCGGCAAGTTTGGACTTCAGTTGACCCATGATTTTACCCATGTCCTTGATCGAGCTTGCCCCCGTGGCAGTTACGGCCGCTTCGATCATGGCATCGATTTCCGCTTCGCCCAGTTGCTCGGGCAGATAGCTCTTCAGGAGTTCAAGCTCGAATTTTTCCTGGTCAGCGAGGTCATCGCGACCGGCTTTTTCGTATTGTTCAATCGACTCGCGGCGTTGCTTGGCCATCTTGTCGATTGCTGCAGTCACCTGTTCGTCGTCCAGCTCAATGCGCTCGTCTACCTCACGCTGTTTAATGGCAGCGTTAATCAGGCGAATGACAGCCAGCTGGCGCTTTTCACCGGCGCGCATGGCTGCTTTCATATCCTGCTGGAGTTTATCCTTCAGGGACATGGCTGAGACAACCGATGGAATTAATACAGGCGGGTGCGACGGGCGTTTTCGCGAAAGACTTTCTTGGCATGGCGTTTTACCGCGGCAGCCTGTTTGCGCTTGCGTTCCTGGGTGGGTTTTTCATAAAACTCACGGCGGCGGACTTCTGACAGAATGCCCGCCTTTTCACAGGAGCGTTTGAAGCGACGCAGGGCAACTTCGAAAGGCTCGTTTTCACGTACTTTTACTTGTGGCAAATCCGTTTCCTCATTGCTCGGAAATACGAAAGGGCGCGTATTGTAACAGTGGTTTCGGCAAAGGTAAAACGCTGATTTCGGGACGGAACTAGGCGGGCGGCAGCGCTACCGGTACCATAAGCGTATGTTGGTACTCGGAATTGAATCATCCTGCGACGAAACCGGTGTGGCCCTGTTTGATACGGAAAAGGGTCTGCGGGGGCATGCGCTGCATAGTCAGGTCCGGCTGCATGCGGAATATGGTGGCGTCGTGCCGGAGCTCGCCTCACGTGACCATGTGCGCAAGGCCCTGCCGCTGTTGTCCCGGTTGTTCGAGCAGGCCGGGCTGGAACGCGGAGCCATCGACGCGGTCGCCTATACGGCCGGCCCCGGCCTCATCGGGGCGCTGATGGTGGGTGCCAGCATCGGCCGCAGCCTGGCCTGGAGCCTGGGTGTGCCGGCACTGGGCGTGCATCATATGGAGGGCCACCTGCTGGCTCCCATGCTGGAATCGCCAGCCCCGGAATTTCCTTTTGTGGCGCTGCTGGTGTCCGGTGGGCATACCATGCTGGTACAGGTGGACGGTGTCGGCCGCTACCGGATTCTGGGCGATACGCTCGACGATGCTGTCGGAGAAGCCTTCGACAAGACCGCCAAGTTACTCGGTCTTGAGTATCCCGGAGGGCCGTTGCTGGCCAAACTGGCCGAACGGGGTCGGCCGGAGCGATTCCGCTTTCCGCGCCCCATGACTGATCGCCCGGGTCTGGATTTCAGTTTTAGCGGGCTGAAAACCTTCGCCCTGACCACCAGCCGGGATGCCGGTGGCGATGATCAGACATGTGCCGATATTGCCCGTGCCTTCCAGGATGCTGTGGTCGACACCATGATTATTAAATGCCGGCGGGCACTGCAGCAGACCGGGATTAATCGCCTGGTCATAGCCGGTGGCGTAGGCGCCAATCAGGCGTTGCGCGAAGGTCTGCAGGCAATGGCTGATGAGCTGTCGGCTGAGCTGTTCTACCCCCGCCTGGAGTTTTGTACCGACAACGGCGCAATGATTGCCTACGCGGGTGCCTGCCGCCTGGCAGCAGGTCAGCAGCAGGGACTGGAAATCAGCGTGCGCCCGCGCTGGTCGCTCGAAGAATTGCAGCCGCTATAGCTACGATTTGATCTCGCCCTCGCTGCCGTCCAGCAAATTGCGGATATTTGATCGGTGTCGCCAGAACAGCAGTGTGCCCATGAACAGCATGGCGATAATCAGTGAGCGTTCAGGAATCAGCCACCATATATACAGCGGTGTAACCAGTATCGAAAGCAGGGCGGCCAGTGAAGAAACCTTGAATAGCTTGGCAATTACCAGCCAGGTGGCAATGGTCAGCAGTCCTACCGGCCAGTGCAGGCCGAGCAGTACGCCCAGCGCAGTCGCCACGCCCTTGCCGCCACGAAAGCCAAAAAAAACCGGGTAGAGATGCCCCAGAAAGGCAGCCACGGCCACCAGTGCCTGGACGGCGATGCTGGCACCGAGGAACTTTGCCACCAGCACCGGTATCAGGCCTTTGAGCATATCGCCGATCAGTGTGATGGCCGCTGCTTTCTTGCCGCCGATACGCATTACATTGGTTGCGCCGGGGTTGCCCGAGCCCTGGCCGCGAGGGTCGGGCAGGTTCAGCAGGCGGCAAACTATAATGGCCGATGAAATCGAGCCAAGCAGGTAGGCGGCGAAGATAAGTAGCAAGTCAGTGATCATGGGCGCTATTGGACTGCCTCATGGCGTTTCGGTCAAGCGCCGCTGCCAGTTAGTTTAGCTGGAGCGTTCGGGCAATTCTGTACTATAGTGGCGGGAACGTATTTGCGGTTCCAGTTGTACTCTTTATGGATATCATTTTTATTCGCGACCTGCGCATAGATACTGTCATCGGTATTTATGACTGGGAGCGTGCCATCAAGCAGACCCTGTCCTTTGATCTGGAAATGGCGACCGATATCGCCCGGTCGGCAGCCAGTGACAGTATCGACGACACGCTGAACTATAAAGCGGTTGCCAAGCGCGTCATCGCCTTTGTGGAAGAAAGCGGATTTCTGTTAGTGGAGACGCTGGCTGAACGCGTCGCTGAGCTGATTATGCAGGAGTTTTCCGTGCCGTGGGTACGGCTCACCTTGAACAAGGGCGGTGCCGTACGCGGTGCCCAGGGAGTGGGTGTCATTATTGAGCGTGGAGCAAGGAGTTAAATTGATGGCTAAGGTGTACGTCAGTGTCGGTAGCAATATAGATCGGGAGCGTAATGTAGAGCATGCGCTCACAGATTTGCGTCAGGCTTATGGTGAACTGGAACAGTCGCGCATTTTCGAAACCACAGCGGTCGGTTTTGACGGCGATCCTTTTTATAATCTGGTCGTGGCCTTTAGTAGCGATGAGACTCCGCAGGCTGTAGCGTCCCGATTGCGCGACATTGAGGATGCGCATGGCCGCGATCGCAGCGGTGGCAAGTTTAGCAGTCGAAGCCTGGATCTTGATCTTCTGTTGTATGACGACCTGATACTTGAAGAAGAAGGCCTGCATCTGCCGCGTAAGGAGATTCTTGAGTATGCTTTTGTGCTCAAACCCCTTGCCGAGATTGCCGGCGATATGAAGCACCCGGTGACCGGGTTCAGTTTTTCCGCAACCTGGGACCAGTTTGATCCTACCGCACAACCCATGTGGCCGATTAAAGACTGATCGTTGATATGGGGTCACCACTACCGCTGCCCGGCGATGAAGCCCGTGCCGTCAGCCAGGCGCTGACAGAAAAGGTAACTCGGGCGATAACTGATAACGCAGATTGTTTGCCCTTCGATGATTTTATGGCCATGGCGCTTTACGAGCCCGGTCTGGGCTATTACAGCAATGGTCTGACACCTTTTGGCGAACGGGGTGATTTCATCACGGCGCCGGAATCCGGTAATTTGTTTGGTCGCTGTCTGGCGCGATCCATCGCATCGACCTTGGCGCAGCTCGATGGCGGTGATGTGCTTGAGCTGGGCGCCGGCAGTGGTGTGCTGGCCGGTGTTGTGCTCGAGGAGTTGCAGCAACTCGGTGTCATGCCACGGCGTTACCTGATTCTTGAGCGCGCTGCGGCTATGCGTGATCTGCAACAAAAACATCTGCGGGATGTGTCGGCGTCGTGTGGCATTAACGTGGAATGGCTGGACCAGTTGCCGGATGTGCCGATAGATGGTGTGGTGTTCGGTAACGAAGTTGCAGATGCTTTGCCGGTCAACCGTTTTCACTGGCAGGACGGTCAGGTTGAATGCCTGGGTGTTGGCTGGGACGGGGAGAAGTTGTCGAACTGCAGTACATCTTCCTGCAATAGTATGACCAGCTATGTCCGCGTCCTGGCGAAGGACTATGATTGGCAGACGTCTTACCAGTCAGAATACTGCCCCAGCCTGTCCGCCTGGGTAAGTAGCCTGGGTGACTGTGTTGGCCGTGGTGCTTTGATGCTGATCGATTACGGTTATGGCCGCGCCGAGTATTATCATCCCCAACGCACTATGGGTACCCTGATGTGCCACTATCGCCACCAGGCCCATCCCGACCCCTTGTGGTATCCCGGGCTTCAGGATATCACTGCGTTTGTTGATTTCACGACAATTGCCGAAGCAGCCACTGACGCCGGCATGGGATTGCTGGGTTATACCAGCCAGGCACAATTCCTGATGGGGTGCGGCATCGATGCATTGCTGTCTGCTGCCGACCCGGAGGATACACGTCGATACCTGATGCTGAGTAACGAAGCCAAGCGTTTGATGTTGCCGAGCGAGATGGGTGAACGGTTTAAAGTCATCGGATTTTCACGCGGTCTGAGCCGGGACGTGCTAGGCTTTACCGCGCGTGATTTGCGCAGTCGTTTGTAATAACAGAAGAATAAATACCAATGGATATCTTTCAGGCCATTATCCTTGCCCTGGTTCAGGGGCTGACCGAATTTCTGCCTATTTCCAGTTCGGCACACCTGATTCTCGTACCTATACTCACCGGTTGGCAGGACCAGGGCCTGGCTTTTGATGTGGCCGTGCATTTCGGCACCCTGGGCGCCGTGGTTACCTACTTCCGCACCGAGTTAAGTGCAATGGCGCGATCCTGGCTCAGTTCATTGGCGACGCGTAACCCTGATGATGAAGCCATGCTGGCCTGGGCGGTATTGCTGGGTACCATTCCACTGGGGCTCAGCGGTTTGTTGTTTCACGATCTCATAGAGACCTACCTGCGTTCGCCGCTGGTGATTGCCACTACCACCGTCGTTTTTGGTCTGCTGCTCTGGTATGCCGACAAGACGGGTGCGCAGACGCGTTGCGAATACCGGCTCGACACAGGCAGGGTTATAGTGATTGCGTTGGCCCAGGTATTGGCGCTTATCCCGGGTACTTCCCGTTCCGGCATTACCATTACCGCCGGATTGATGGTTGGCCTTGATCGCAGCGCCGCAGCGCGTTTCTCATTTCTTTTGTCAGTGCCGGCAATTGCCATGGCCGCGTTATACGAGACAAAGAACCTGCTTGAAGCTGCAGTACCCGTCGACTGGCTGGCTATTGCCACCGGTGTTGCTGTGTCCGGTATCAGCGCCTACCTGTGCATACACTATTTTCTGAAACTGCTCGAACGCATCGGCATGCTGCCATTTGTTATTTACCGGCTTGTTCTGGGTGTCGTGCTGTTTGCGATGTTCCTGTGAGCCCGCTAGCCATCGAAACTGTAGTTCAGTAGTTCTATATCCCTTGCGTATACCTCTGACACGATGTCTCGCGACTGGTCGTCATAAAGGGTTTGGTAGCGAGGGTGCACATGCACGCCCTGGTTGAGTGAAAGCAGCGCCCGATCGATGCCCAGTTTGTTGCATAGTGCCTGAAAATCCGGCTCCAGCCTTTCAAAGCGCCCAATAAAATCAACGTCGAGTGTTCCATCTGCCTTGCAGAGATAATCGCACTGCGGTTCAAAATGCACCCAGCTGCGAACATGCTCGGGCGTTACCCAGTTTTTAACAAAATTATCGAAACTGACGTAGTGCTGAAGGTGTCTTGATGCCCAGCGCAGGTCTGCATCATTAAACCCGCCTCGTCTGAGGAAGTGATAGGCAGACGCCAGCCGATCCCATGGGTTGCGCACAAAGGCGAAAGTAAAATAGTCGTCATAGGTGGCATCGCCGAAAAACTCTCGATACTGGCTGGCGGAATAGTGGCCGGCACCCTGATTTCCAAACAGGCTCTGGGCGATCGAGACGCCGGCGCACTTGGGTATGTGGATGAAAATGCAACGGTGCTCATCGAAGGATTGGAGGGTATAGCCGGCAGCGGATATACGAGTCCGCAAACTACGCAGTTTGCGGAGTGTCTTGCGGTCACCATGGCGCTTTCTTAGCTGCGCTATCCAGCTCAAGGTCCGTTACTCCACTTGCGTCAATTGCCGGCTGAACTGTTTTCGCGCCTGCACTAGCGGTTATGCGTGCGCCATGCGTGCCAGGTGGTGACTTGATATGATGCCAGTTGGTTCCTATTCGTGCGCAATGGTCTTGTCAGTAAACAGATAATCTTTTAACTCTTTATCAAAGGCCGGATCTTTACGGCGTATCCATTCAAGAACCATGGCCGCGTGTTCTTTCTCTTCATCCCTGTTGTGGGCAAGGATTGCTTTCAATTCATTATCCTTGCAGGCATCGACTCTCTGGTTATACCAGTCGACAGCTTCCAGCTCTTCCATCAGCGATGTTATCGCCCTGTGCATATCTCTTGTGTCATTCGATAGTTCATCGATTGGTTCGTGGTAGCCTTCGTTTGACATGTTCTTCTCCTGTATATATATGTGGCTTGAAAATATTTTTTCAATGAATGCTTCGTCTAGTCTGTCCAGGTGCAGGACTGCTTACAAACTAATCCGATTGCGACCGGCTTCCTTCGCTTTAAACAAGGCGTTATCGTCTTGTTACAGAATATCAGAGTTATCGTTATCTGACGCGTCAACTTCTGATACGCCTATACTGATGGTCATACTAATCCTTGCGGCACCGGCGTTAATAGAAACTCTTGATACATTTGCGCGCAAATTCGACAGGCAAGACCGGGCAAGTGATTACAGCGTTCCGAGTAACACAGGCGACTAAAATGGATACGAATGTATTTAGCATAGAGCGGTTGAGGTAAGCCAGTGCCGCAGGGCGCCAGCAACGAAACAAGTTCGATTGGTGAGGTCGTTACGCTGCGACTTGCGTTGCGATGAAATCATAAATTCCTCCGCGCTGAACAACCATATACTGGCATGGAACTGCTCCGCTGTTACTGACCTGGTGTCGTACGCCCGCCGGAATTTACACTCTACTACCAGGCCGTAACGAATGCACTGGACCACCGAAAATATTTACTTGAAGCAGGCCATGCAAATATATGCAATGTTCGGATACCATTCAAACCGGGTTCTATCCATACGATTGATTAAAATATCAGTCCAAACACAGTATGAATTCTGTTTCCGCTGAGTCCTTGTCTATTTTGATGATTAGTTCGCAATAGACCGGCTTGGACTGTGGTTCGTCACCACAACTGCAACTGGGCACCATTTCGGTGAAGAAAATGCCGGCTTTGACGTTGATGTGAGCGCCGTCATCTTCGCTTTTGGTTATTGTGGCTTCAATTGGGCTGCCGTCGACCAGACCGCCCTCGGTGACGGCATGTTGTAAAGGTAGCAGGTGGGGTTCGAGTTGTTGCAGTTCCTGCTTCAGTGCGCTTTCAAAAGTGGGCTGGCCCCACTGTCGCAAAGATCGAGGTAACTGCGTCATGTCTTCAGGGTCTGTTCTATGGCCTCACGGCGTTTGGTGCGAATCGCTTCGCCTAGTTCAGGACCCTGCAAAGTCTTGTCTTCGACGCTCGCGGCGCTGATGTTGGCCGCCCGCTGTCGGGCATTCTCAAGTAAGTCTGCGTTGCTTGTATCAATATGCCCGGTGGCCTGAAATAAATGAAGCAACTGCTGCCATCGAGTCGGACCCCTGAAGGCGCCGGCCGCTTCCATCACGCTGAGTATCTCGGCAGCAGATTTGCTGCTGATTGTTTCAGCCGAGCGGATGGCTATAGTCGCCAACTGTGCATAGTCATTAGGTACGCGGTACCGTTCACAGATGGACGTAGCCTGGTCCAGTCGCTCGTTTGTAGATAGCTGTTCGCCAGTTGACAGTAGCAGGGCGGCAAAGCGGATGCGAGAGTCGCTGCTGTGTTCGGCACACTGTTTCAGCATTTGCAGATGTTTGGGCAGGCCGGCCCGGGTATGGGCTTCCATTGGCTTGTCGTAGTCGTGCTCAATTTCGGGAAACAGTACGCCAAGTGCGTGGCAGCCGTGCAGCACGGTGAAGAACTTTTCCGGTGTGTCTGTGGCCATTGCCTTGGCGAGTTCAGCCCAAACACGTTCTGGTACCAGGTGGTCGACTTCACCATTCGCGACCATTTCGCGCATCAATGTATTGGTGCCATGGGCTACGCTGAAGCCCCATTTCCCGAAACGTGCCGCCAACCGGGCTACCCGCAATACGCGCACCGGGTCTTCGGAAAATGCCGGACTGACGTGGCGGAGCCTGCCTTTGTCCAGATCGCTTTGGCCGCCGTAGGGGTCGATCAGTTCGCCAGTGGGACCTTCCGCCATGGCGTTGATGGTAAGATCGCGGCGCTTCAGGTCTTCTACCAGGGTGACTTCACGATCGGTGTTGAAGGCAAAGCCCTTGTAGCCGGGTGCTGTTTTACGTTCGGTGCGCGCCAGTGCGTATTCTTCTTTGGTTTCCGGGTGCAGAAAAACAGGGAAGTCCTTGCCGACCGGTGTATAGCCGAGGTCAAGCATTTCCTCAGGGGTTGCGCCTACCACAACCCAGTCACGTTCGTGCGCGGGCAAGCCAAGCAGTTTGTCGCGTACTGCCCCGCCGACCAGATAGATGTCCATTAGCTGTCGCGGCGTGCCTGCGAACGATAATCGTAATAGCGGGCGCGGCTACTGGCTTTACCCAGATAAGCGGGAACAACGGCCTCTATAGAGCGCGGAGTTATACCCAGCCGCTGGAAGGCGGACTCGCTGCAAACGCTGTCTTTCTTCAACGAGTAGTAGTTGTCGATGGTGAAGGGTTTGCCGGGCATCAGGCCCAGTAAATAAGCCTGCAGTCGTGCGGCAAAATCAGGCAAGCCCACTACACGGGTTTTTCTCCCCGTCAGGTCGGCGGTGTATTGCACCAGTTGCCCAAGACTGTATTCCGTCGGTCCGCACAACTCCATGCGCTGGCCGGCAGTGGATGGATTGTCGAGGGCATGCACAAAGGCTGCAACGACATCGCCTACATATACCGGTGCAAAGCGCGCCTTTGCACAGGCAAGTGGAAACACAGGTGGAGGCGCCAGTTTTAATAACGTTGCGAAACGGTTAAAGAAGCTGTCACCGTTACCAAAAACCACTGATGGCCGGAAGCTGGTGACTTCGATACCCGGTGACTGGTGCACCAGGTTCTCTCCTTCGCCCTTGGTTTTCAGGTAGCGGCTGTGGGTTTCGTTAACGTCGGCATTCAGGGCGCTCATGTGCAGCAGGCGTTTGATGCCAAGATCACGCATGGTCTTGACGACTGTTCGTGGTAACTCGACATGGGCGCGACTGAAGGTGCTCTTGCCTTCCTCGTTGAGCACACCTACCAGGTTAATGACGCAATCAGCATCCCGCAGGTGTTCACCCAGGCTGTCCCCATCGTAGGGGTTGGCTTGCAGCAATCGTACCCGGCTGCCGATGCGGTAGTGGCGATGACGCTCCGGTCGGCGTGTCAGTACGGTGACGCGATGCCCCAGTGCTGAAAGCCGGTTGGTCAGGTGCGAGCCAATAAAGCCGGTGCCACCGATAATGAATATGTTCTGTGCTGCCATTGTGTTCCCTGGATTTTGCGAGGGGGTATAGCGTGCGGACAAGGCCGATCAAGGTCAAGACCTGGCGGTGGAACAGTGGGCGTTATTACGAATCGGTTTTCGAAAACTGCGGATGAATAAGCAGGTCCAGATACCAGGCGGCTACGCTGTAGATCAGGCCACCAATGGCTGCGGCATTCAGCAGGGTTTCGGCGCTTTTACGCATTTCCAGGTTGGCGTATTCACCACTGATAATGAAGTACACGGCGACTATGAACACCAGGATGCCCAGTGCAATATTGGCCCCGAGAAGTTTGTGCGCACAGCCTGGTTTGCAGATTTTCTTCATGTCCCGCCCCTTTTGATATTGAAATAAGTGGAACGAAGTTTAATAAAATCTAATACTCTAATACATTGATATAGGTCAATTGGCTCTGTTTGCGGCTACCGGTGTGCCGCGCTGGATCAATAACGCTGTTTTACGGTTGGCAGACGGCTCGACAGGCGGGTGACCGGTTGCTCCAGCCGCCAGTCGAAAATGGTGGCGTAAGCAAGCACTCGCCGAACATAGGTGCGCGTTTCCTTGAACGGGATGCGTTCCATCCACAGGCTGGCATTCATGTCGCCATCGCTTGGTAACCAGCGGGAAACGCGGTGGGGTCCGGCATTGTAGGCCGCTGCCGCCAGCACTGGCGAACCGTTATAGCGGGTCATGAGTTTGTTCAGGTAGGCACTGCCGAGGTGGATGTTGTTGTTCGAGCTGATCAGGCTTGCCTGCCCCCGGTAGCGCAGGTTGATGGCACGCGCCGTTTGCTTGCCGGTGCTGGGCATGAGCTGCATCAGGCCCAGGGCGCCTACTGAGGAGCGGGCGTCTTCCATGAAAGCGCTTTCCTGGCGGATAACACCGTAGATCAGCCCGGGGTCGAGATCATAGCGACGTGCATTGGTGAAAATGGATTCGCGATGTGGCAGCGGAAACCGCAGTGTAAGGTCAGACCAGTGTTGCGCCCTGGAGGCGGTGAAAATGGCGCGGTCGTGCCAGCCCCAGCGATGTGCGAGAGTGGCAGCCACCTTGAGCTTGTCGCGCGGCAGATCACGGGTAGTGTAATACCATTCGCGCCTTGCATCGGTGCGCTTGCCGGTCATGTAAAGTTCCCGGGCACGTTCGATACCGGGAATTTGCTCAACAGTTTCTAACTGTTGATCGCTGAATTTCAGACTAATGTCGTTCATCTCATACGGGCGCTGCAACTGGTCGGCAGCAAGAAAACCAAAGTAGGTGCGTTCGCTGCTGAGACTGGCGTAGGCGGTGAACGCATCGCCTTTGAGGCCTTTCTCCTGCAGTGCATGGGCACGCCAGTAGCGCCAGTTATCTGCATTGCGTTCGCTTTCGGTGAGTTCATCGATCCAGTGCAGGGCGCTATCCCAGTCTTTGTCGGCCAGCGCTGTCCTTATACGCCATTCGCGAATAGCAGTAGTCGCCTGTGCGTCGGGGATGCTGGCCAGCCATACAGAAGCTTGCGGATGGCTGTCCAGCGCGCCATGCAAGCCAATCTTCGCCAGCACTTCGCCTTGCTGGGTTGCGCTGAAGCGGTGGTTTTCTGACAGTTTTTGCCAGTGCTTCCAGGCCTGTTCCGGTTTGTGGCGTGCCAGTCGCTTGCTGGCGTGTACCAGGATTTCCCGAACCAGCGGCGTATCTTGCCGGGCCCAGTCTTTCGATATGGCGGCAGTTGGACGTTTGTGGGCGAATTGCCAGCGCTTTACCCAGGTACGGTCTTCGGCTGAAAGACGTTTCGCAAGGTAGCCGGCAAGACTGGACTTCTGATTGGCAAAGGCCAGGCGGATACGCGCCCAGAGGTGCTCGCTGCTGATCATGGAGCTGGCGTAGAGCTGGTCAAAGGCGGTGTCACAGACATCAGGCTGCGAATGCCCTACCAGCCAGAGTGAAAGCGCATCCTTGAGCGCCTGTTGCCGGTCGCCTTTTTGCAGGCGTGCGCGAATATCGTAGCATTGCAGGGTGACTGAATTCCGGGGTGTATAAAACCTGAGGTAGTTGTCCCAGTCTTTGCGCTGCCCGAGCTTGTGTAGCCAGCTGCTTCGCAGGCGGTTCGCGATGGGCTGGTCACGGTACTTATGCAGAAAGTCTTCGACTTCTACCGGTTTCGCCTTACTGAGTTTGCGTCGCAGTGCCTGGTATTCGAGGTAGCCGTAGAGTGGGTAATCGACGAGTTTGGCTTCCAGTTGCCAATTGACCTATATCAATGTATTAGAG
>JBHPFC010000017.1:0-45328 GCA_042576405.1 Pseudomonadota bacterium
CAATTCATGACTCGTTCGGTCACGATCATCCTTATCCAGCAACATCACCTGGATGTCGGCTGTCCACGGTTGTTGACGCAGATAATAGTGGCGAACCAGACCGTTAAAGTTAAACGGTGAAGCAGTGCCCACATAACTCTGCATCGCAGTGATTTCCGGCATTTCGGCACGGAGCTTTTCAGTCAACTGTTGCGCTACATTGGCCGTAACCGGAAGCGCAGTGCCTTCCGGCATATTGATTACAACATTGAACTCGGGCTTGTTATCAAATGGCAGCATTTTCACTGCAACCACTTTGAAGTAAAACAGGGAGCAGACTGCAGCTGTAACACCAATAATGCTCACCAGGAACAGAATGCCGAGTTTGCGATTGTTTATCAGCGGTCGAATGATGGGCTCGTAAATCTTGCCTATAATTTCATGAGTGCGCTTCTCGCGCTCTTCGGCTTTCTTGAACGCATTCACACTTTTCGGCCGTACACGGATAGCGAACCAGGGTGTGAAGATGAACGCTGCAACCAGAGAGAAGAACATGGCTGCGGAACCCAGCACGGGGATCGGGCGCATATAGGGGCCCATCAGGCCACTGACCCAACCCATGGGAAGCAGTGCTGAAATGATCGTCAGTGTTGCCAGTATGGTTGGGTTACCTACTTCACGCACGGCATCGATGGCAATGCCGACGGTAGTGCGGCCAGCGTCCATCCAGCGCCTGAAAATGTTTTCCACTACCACCGTAGCATCGTCAACCAGAATACCAATAGAGAAAATCAGCGCGAACAGGCTGACACGGTCAATGGTGTACTCCAGTACCCAGGCGGAAAACACAGTAATCAGGATAACAATCGGTATAACCGTAATAACCACAAACGCGGCACGCAGGCCCAACCCGATCAGACACAGAATTGCAACGGCGATAGCCGCTTCAAACAACGCTGCCAACAGCTCGTTGACCTTGTTATTGGCCGTTGCACCATAGTCGCGTGTGATACTGACGCGTACATTGTCAGGTATAAGGTGGCCGCGAAGCGTCTCCAGTTTGTCCAGAATATCGTTGGCCACGGTGACACCATTGGTGCCTTCCTTCTTTGCCAGTGCAATGGTGACCGCGGGCTCACCGTCTGCAGCGACAATCTCTTCATCGGCAGCCAATCCGGTGTAGAAACCCACCATCTGCTTGGCTTCTTCTGGCCCATGCACCACCCGGGCAACATCACGCACATAGACAGGCGTGCCACCGTGAGCGCCTATCACAAGACGCGAAATCTCGTCGGCAGTACGCAGGAAAGCCCCGGTATACACAGAAAATGCACTGTTTGTAGCTTCGGTAGAACCGGCCTGCATCTGCTGGTTAGCTGCATTGACTGCCTGCGCCAACTGATCGAGTGTAAGACCAAAGCCTGCCAGACGCTCCGGGTTGACCTCGATTCGCACCTGTTCAGCACGGCCACCGACAACAAAGCCCTGACCTGTATTTTTCACTTCGCGCAGACGCTGCAGGACATCGACCCCCAGGGTACGCAATGCAGCATCATCAACTGAATCGGAGGACAGGGTTACCGTGACGACAGCGACATCGTCAATACCCTTGGGCTTCACCAGCGGCGGCGATACACCCGGGGGAATTTTGTCCATATTGGACTGGATTTTGTCATGCACCTTGACAATAGAAGGGCCGAGTGGCTCACCGACCCTGAACCGTACAGTAACAATCGCCTGACCGCGTTGGCTTGCCGAGTAGACGTGACGCACGCCGGGAATCTGACTCATGATGCGCTCAAGCGGTTCCGTCACCAGACTGGAAACCTGGTCCGAAGATGCACCGGGATACTGCACAAAAATATCGATCATCGGCACCGAGATCTGCGGGTCTTCCTGACGCGGGGTAAACATCAAACCGAGCAGACCGAGGAATAATGTTGCCAACATCAGCAGGGGCGAGATCGGCGAGTCAATGAACGTGCAGGCGATGCGGCCTGCCATCCCAAGATGCTTGGCCTCAACTTCAGCGCGATCACTAACCTCCAGCTCTTCGAGGGTCTTTTCCCGCTGGACGTTGTTTTCTGTATTTTCCGTCATTAATATTGGTCCGGTTGATACGGTAAGTTATAGAGGAGACCTACTTTGGACTTTTGCTCCAATCAGAAGAGGCATCAGCCGGTGGCGTAGCGTAGATACGGTCGCCGACGGACAGGCCGGACAGCACCGCCACCTGGTTGCCACTGACATAGTCACCCAAACGAATCAGGCGCAACTCCTTGCGATTGTCCGCGGTAGCCACATAGACGGCGGGCAGACTGCCGCGCCACAATACGGCACTGTCAGGAATTACCGGTACACTGGCGACATCAGAAGAAACATCAGGGATCATGACCTCGGCGTACATACCCGGGCCGCCCGGTACGTCAATGGGAAGATCGAACTTGACGGTAACCGTATGACGTACGGCATCGGCAGTCGGGAAGATCTGTGCTACGCGGGCATCGACGCGGACGTTACCGACGTCGATCTTGACTGGAATCAACATGCCCTTCTCCAGTCCCGCCATCAGCCGTACAGGCACATCGACCTCGACCTGAAGATAAGTCAGATCCGCAAATTCTATTAATGGCATGCCGGGCTGCACGGTATCGCCCTTCTCTACCAGCTTGCGCACAATGACACCGTCAAATGGCGCAAACGAGCGCGTGTCGCGCAACTTCGCGTCTATCTCATCGATCTGTGACTGGGCAGTAAGTGCCTGATTCCGGGCTTGCGTCAGCTGCGTACCCGAGCTGTAAAGGTCAGCCTGGCGATCCACGTAGCGGTCGCCGCCGATATTACCCGGCATCGCCTGGGAAAATGGCTGGGTAAACATCTGATCCATCATGGATGGCATGCCCATGCCACCGGAACGCGTAATGCTGCGGCTCTGCGGCGACCACATTTCGCGGTTGTATTGCACCTGGGCATTGGCAATCTGGGAATTGGCGTTGTTAAGCTGGGCAATTGCAGCCCGGCGTTTTGCCAGCAAGTCATCATCGTCGATGGCTACCAGGATGTCGTCTTTTTTGAAGGTGTCACCCTCGGTACCGGCCAGGAAGTCCACGCGCCCGGGGATCTGCGCCGTTAACATAACCTGTTTGAACGCAACCACAGTACCACCCAGCGTTACTGCGTTGGCTGTACTGCTTGCTTCGACGGTAACGATCTGCCCGGCGGGTGCCTGCTGGGCGGAAGCGGAAGGAACGACAAACCCCAGTAACAGGGTAAGCAGTGCACTCGAGAACAGGCTTGCCAGACGCCGGTGGGCACCCCGCTGGAAGGTCAGACGAGTTGGCGCAATAACACGCGCCCGTGTAACCGGATAATTTCCTAGTGACGCCACGGCTGTCTCCTCAGACACTTACTATTAACTTTTGTGTGTCCTGACCGCAGATTTCTTACACCATCCGTCTTGGGCAGGACATTTCTGACCAAGTAATAGTGCAATGAACATGCCATAGATTTTCTTATTGTTTTAATTAACTTTTTTCAACTGTAGCCGAATGTATAGGTGCAACAATTGAGGTAATAACCGACATACACTTTATATCTTTACTTATTGATATCGATATATTTCGATAATCGCAATCACAACCTGCAACGGTGCCGCAACACTTTCGGGATTCTGCAACAGAAAAGCGTTGCACGATTGACTCCCATCAAAGGGCAGTAATGTATTACAGTTATACAATAGCAGCGAAACCACGCACCATCCCGTTATCACAGGGGGCTGTGATAGACGAGTACGACAATAAAGAGAAGTGGGAGGAAAGCGCCAGGTGAATGCACTCGAACAATTCACACCCTTGATGGATGCCGTTATTTCGCACATCCATGAAGGCGTGATATTGATCGACTATAAAGGCAAGATCCTGTTTCACAATCCTGCTGCAGAAGAGTTGCTGGGGTTTCCGGATTTTGACTCGGTAGGCGGCATTCAAAAATCGACCGGGATCGATTTGCAGAAATCCCTCAACGCGCCGACCAATAGAAGTCTGGTCGCTGGCCGGGCCACAATAGACCAGCACCGATTCGAACAGCGCATTACGCGCAACGGCAAGACCCGCTTTCTGGAGATAAACGCCACCTCCGTGCCGGTGCCAGGCGAACCTGACCCGATACGCCTGATGGTTATGGCTGACGTTACCGACAAACGTCGACTGCAAGCTGTTCTCAACGATAATCAGACATCGGGCATGATCACCCAGGATCCACGGATGATCGAGATTACGGCGATGATGGAACACATTGCACCCACCAAGGCTTCCGTTCTGCTACAGGGCGAATCCGGTACCGGCAAAAGCCTGCTGGCGCGCATGATCCATCGGCGCGGCGAGCGGCAAAATGCCCCCCTGGTAGAAATTAACTGTGCCGCCATTCCCGAATCACTGCTGGAATCCGAACTGTTTGGGCACGTAAAGGGCGCTTTCACCGGCGCCACACAGGATCGCGATGGGCGCTTACAGGCAGCCAACGGTGGCACCCTGTTCCTGGATGAAATCAGTGAGCTGCCCCTGCACCTGCAACCCAAGCTGCTGAAGGCCCTTGAGGAACAGGCGTTCCAGATGGTCGGTTCGGATAAAACGGTGAATGTGGACGTCCGCATTATCGCCGCATCAAACCAGAATTTACGCGAACTCGTGGATGCCGGCAGCTTCCGCGCGGACCTGTTTTACCGGTTGGCGGTAATACCGGTTGAAATTCCCGCCCTGCGTGACCGCCCCGGGGACATTCCCCTGCTGATACGTTACATCTGCGACCAACTAGTCAGCCGCGGTTATCCGGACAACCTCGAGTGTGACAAGGAATCCATGCAGCTGATGATGGATTACCCGTGGCCCGGCAACGTACGCGAACTCTCGAATGCCGTGGAACACGGCATGATCCTCGCCGAAAACGGCTGGGTAAAAGCCAGCTCCCTGCCCTTTGATATCCGCCATCATCACAACAGCAAGCAGAATGCATTCGGCCAACCCGAAACAGTGCCTACGTCAACAGCGTCACCACTGGAAGACAGCAAACAGGAGATTCTGGATGCGCTGAAGGCCAGTAACGGCAACCGTGCCGAAGCGGCCCGCAAGCTGGGTATTGACCGCAGCACCCTGTGGCGCCGCATGCACCGTTTAGAACTCGTTTAACCAAAATCAAGCCACCTGAGCGGTTTTTCTATATGTATATAATGTGCATATACATATACTTATATATTATTCCTTAAAGTTCCCTTGATATTAATTTATTATAATTTACTATATTAGTAGTTTCTTAATTGCTATAAGGGGAAGGTTATGATTTTCGACGCATTTACGATTGTAGGCGCTCTGGTTGCAGTTGCACTGATTGTGGCTACAGTGCTCGCCAGCGGATGCTGCAAGAAGAGCTAACTCCTGCTCTGCACGCCCTGCCCGCCCCGCGGGGCGTTGACCGCCAGTCACTTAAGCCACTAGAATCACGGCGTTTCATTCTCGGCAACACGGGGCGATTAGCTCAGCGGGAGAGCACTGCCTTCACACGGCAGGGGTCACTGGTTCAATCCCAGTATCGCCCACCAATTAGATCAATGACTTATAAGGATGTAACGCGTTCGTACGGAAAATAGTACGGAATAATTAACACTGACAAGGAGGCCAATATGCTGATACTCACCCGCCGAATTGGCGAAAACATCATCATTGAACTACCCACTGGCGAACAGATACAGGTCGCTGTGCTGGGTGTGAAAGGTAACCAGGTACGCATAGGCACCCAAGCGCCAGACGATATTCAGATCATGCGGGAAGAGTTGCTGGAACCTAATCCGGTTTGATATGGGTCAGTTCCCCGCCTCCCTCCTGCTGCTACCGTCGGGTCATAAAGACTGCCAGGACGGTACACAACGACAAGCAATCGGAAAAATAACAGAGGAGGCATTCATGCGTGTTGCACCATTCCTTGCTCTTTTCCTCTCTGCAACTGTTGCGGAGGCCGCCGTTGTAGTTGGCCCCAACGGGAACGGCTACGAATACATTGCAGCCACTGACATTGCGTGGACTGACGCCAAGACCTCAGCAGAGGCACTTTCCTATAACGGCGTCTCTGGACACCTCGCTACCGTATTCTCCGAGCAAGAAAACAATCACGTATTGAGCATCCTCACCGGCGTAGACGCATCTGCCTGGTTGGGAGGCACTGACTCCGAAGTCGAAGGACAATGGAAGTGGCTCAGCGGAGAGACCTTCTGGCAAGGAGACTTTACCGGAACGCCAGGCCCAGATGTGACCTATGCAAATTGGCGATCCGGCGTTGAACCGAATGACAGTGACGCTGGGTTCGGTGAAGATTATCTCGCGATTTACGGGGCTGCGGTCCCCGGTGGTGGAGGCGTTACCGGTCCCGGCGATTGGCACGATTTGCGCAATTCACCGGTTGGTGGGTCGGGTGCGTGGTCTATTGGTGGGTATGTTGTCGAGTATGAATTATCTGCTATCCCCCTCCCTGCAGCCGTCTGGCTATTCGGCTCCGGCCTGATCGGGCTGGTTGGGGTAGCCAGAAGGAAAGCCGCCCTGACAGGTTCCTAAAGGACCGCTTCCGAGCCAGAACCAGTCATTCCCAGAAACAGAAACCCCCGCTGATGCGAGGTTCCTGATAGGCGGCTACCGGCCACAAACGGTCATTCCCGATGCAGCCGTCTATGTCTCGAAAGCAGAACCCATTTAAGGTTTCCCCACACATGTGGTTCTGTCGTATTACTTTGTGTCCCCACTTTTCAGGTACAGCTTCCAGAACTGCGCAGCGTTTTCTATATTGTTCCAGATCTGACTTTGGAATACCGCGTCGTCAAACACAAGTGGCCACTGCGGCTGTTTCGGTTCGACTTTGGCGCGTATGGTGTGCAGATCCTTGAAACCGAATACAAAGTCGTCCTCGAAAGTGACTTGCTCTACGCTGCTGAAATTGTGTTCGCACTGTTCTTCGCCGAGGAAATCGTAGATCTTCCCCAGTGTTTCCTTTGGCTTGCGTGTCAAGTCCTGGTAATCGATAAAATGCATGCGATCCTTCCAACCGCGCGTAACTGCGTCACGAATAGCATTAAAAGCTCGGCCCACAGGCTGACCATCATCGATGAATGTTTCAACACGTCCTAATGCGGTCTTAAACTTGAGCGGCATTCCCGCTTCCTGAGGTAGCTGGCCTAACGCCGAGGTCGTTCTGTAGAGTCGCTCAAAAGAGGCTACGACATCTCTAAGATCACGTACTGTCACCAGCACCTTAACTCGTTCTCTGCCACCAATGAGAGCTGCTCCCATTTCTAAAAATTCCGCCCAATAGCGATTTTTGTCAATGCAAATTGATTGATTAGCATGTGCAAAGTAGGCCTGCAGCATTGAGCGCAGTACGTTATCCTTGATTTGCTCACTTAGAGCTCGTTCCATTGCTTGAAAGGCGTCATTGCGATCCCAGCCATTACGCACCTGAACCAGCATATCCACGATCCCAGAGGTGGAAGTGACGTAAATATTGGGATTCTGGGCAAGAATATTCGCCAGCAGCGTGGAGCCACTACGTGGCAGTCCTGCAAGAAAATAGATGGTTTTTCTGCTTTCGCCCATGAACTAATTTAGACGCCTTTAATTAGGATAGGTTTTTAGTTTTGAAATGGTGTTTATGGAATCCGTAACAAAGCTATCAAGCAGTAGGTATAAATTTGCTTTGATCTATTCGTAATCAACTAGCTTTGCGGGATTTTGCCAAACCTGCCAAACCGATCAGTCCCGTGCCAAATAACCACACCGCAGGCGGTAATGGGACTGCACTAAACTCTAGCCTGAGATCCTTATCTAGTGTTAGAACTACGTCATAGTTCAGCCCGGGTATAGGGTCGAGAAAGCTATAGGCTATATTATCAAAACCGGTTAGCGAATTGGAGAATAAAAAGTCAAAGCTGTCATCAACCTCTGGCATATATCCATCAAAGTCAAAGATGATCCGGCTATTGAGCCCAAAGTCAATTGAACTCATCACATCGACTATGTCGAAGTCGGTAAGACCAGCGAGTTCGAATGTCATTACCCCATCGAAGTTCACGTCGCCACCGAAGGTTAGCGTCCCTGTGAAGTCAAGCGGGCTGGACGAAACCGTGTTTCCCGGATTAAGGGTGGCATCAGGTGCAATGTCCACAGGAACACCACTCGATGTGACAATACCTTGACCACCAAGAGCGCCACCCGTAAAGATGAGCGAGCCCTGTGTTATGTTGCCGTCCACAATGGTGCTGCCCGCTAATTGAGTGAATTGGCCATCACCGGTCACAGTGCCGCTACTTGTAACGTTAATTTCACCGGTGTTGGACATGGACCCACTGTTGATGATCAAGCCGTCGTTGTTCAGAAAGCCGCTGTTCTCTATGCTGGCATTGGGTCCATCATTGAGCAGTGTACCGTTGTTATTCAGGGTGCCGCCGGAATTATTACGTAAGACGGCAATATTGCCCCAAAAATCCGCATACATTTCGTTGGCAGGAGCAAACCCCCGGTTGACCAAGTCGCCATTGTTGGTCAAGGTGCCGGTGTTGGTTATGAAAGTGCTATCGCCGCCGGGACCTCCTGGAGGCCCATTGACATTGTTCAACGTTCCATCATTGGTCAACGTGCCGATGTTATTAAAACCGCCAAACGCACCGGTAAAGTTGTCTAAAACACCACCAGCCAGATTGTTGAGAGTGCCTTCATTGGTAAACCCGTATTGATGCCGCTGGGTGCCCGCGTTGTTCAGGATGCCACTGGCTTTGTTGATGAAAAACGGACTTTCTAATATCGCCCCAGCGTGGTTGTTGATCGTTCCATAATTATCAACTGTTTTAAAGACGGTATTATTCGTCCAGGAGCCATGGTTATTCACCGTACCGAAGTTGTACAGCTTCTCGGTGTTGGTCATCGTGCCATGATTATTCAGAGTACCGCTGGTGTGGTTGGTAAAGAGACCTTTGTTTGCAAGGGTGCCACCGTTATTCGTCAGAGTTCCATAATTGTTTAGGAACCCATCATTGTTCTCTATGCTGGCATTGGGTCCATCATTGAGCAGTGTACCGTTGTTATTCAGGGTGCCGCCGGAATTATTACGTAAGACGGCAATATTGCCCCAAAAATCCGCATACATTTCGTTGGCAGGAGCAAACCCCCGGTTGACCAAGTCGCCATTGTTGGTCAAGGTGCCGGTGTTGGTTATGAAAGTGCTATCGCCGCCGGGACCTCCTGGAGGCCCATTGACATTGTTCAACGTTCCATCATTGGTCAACGTGCCGATGTTATTAAAACCGCCAAACGCACCGGTAAAGTTGTCTAAAACACCACCAGCCAGATTGTTGAGAGTGCCTTCATTGGTAAACCCGTATTGATGCCGCTGGGTGCCCGCGTTGTTCAGGATGCCACTGGCTTTGTTGATGAAAAACGGACTTTCTAATATCGCCCCAGCGTGGTTGTTGATCGTTCCATAATTATCAACTGTTTTAAAGACGGTATTATTCGTCCAGGAGCCATGGTTATTCACCGTACCGAAGTTGTACAGCTTCTCGGTGTTGGTCATCGTGCCATGATTATTCAGAGTACCGCTGGTGTGGTTGGTAAAGAGACCTTTGTTTGCAAGGGTGCCCGTGTTACTCAAGAAGCCATAATTATTTTGGAATCCGCTGTCGGTCAGCGTACCGGAGTTAAGTAGGGTTCCACTAGTATGGTTAGTGACGACCACTCTACTTACAATCGCTCCATAGTTTCTCAATAAACCATAATTATTAATAGATCCGCTGTTATCGATGTTGCCACTGAATCCGTTTGTTAGTTCGCCGCCTGGGCTTAAGATATCAAGTTGACCCGTGGTGGTAATTTCGCAAAGAGCGGTATTACCGTCTGACGTTGAAAGACTTACCAGTGTTGTTATCGGGCAACCCAACGCCCCCGCGCTTTGTGGCAGCGTAGTGGCCCCAACCGTGGCGGCAATGAGGGCGAGACGAACGCTCTTTGCGATATAACGAAGTTTAGGTTGTGGTGGATATGGATTGGTGCTGATTGTTGATTTTTTTGTACGTAGTTTCTTCCGTGTTTTACGATCCCGTTGACTTATCACTAGGCCCTCCCTGAATAGTTCTTCCGACAAGTCTAACCAACAATAACCGGAATGAATAACAGACGGTTTTCACAATACATCTGAATACCGTAAGCAAGATTCATGCTAGAAATAGGATAACTTTATCTATTAATAACTTAGGGAATAGTTCTCTCCGCTTACATATAGATGCATGTAAAACATACCGACATGAATCATCAGTTCTTTACGCTTTTCTATAAACGCCATGTATAGGTTAGCACCAATTGTAGGGTTGAAGTCCGAACCAATTTCATGTTCAGCAAGACTCCTAATAATGATCTCGCTGGGCGCAATAGTTCGATAAGTATCTAGGCTGTCCTTTTCCCCCCTCATGGCTCATATGGTAGTGACTGCATATCCCACGTTCAAAAAGGCAGTTTTGGGAACCTTAACTTCCGCTTCGGGTTGATTCGATCAGCGGTGAAGGTCTTAAAGGGGTCGTTAGTCGCCAATTAGCAATCGCTTATATAAGACGCGACTGAAGGACTGGATTAGGCTGGTACTCAGACATTTGGACTCCGCAGGCCTTGTAAGAAATTCCCTACAGCGAAAACAGAAACCGCTGACAGACGCCACCTATCCCCGCTGTTACTGTAGCCACCCCATTCAAGGCAAAAGGAGATTGCCATGCTAATACTCACCCGCCGTCCAGGCGAATCCATCATTATCGAATTACCCACTGGCGAACAGATTAAGGTTGTTGTGCTGGAGGCCAAAGGCAACCAAATACGTATTGGAACCGATGCCCCTGAAACCATAACAATTATGCGGGAAGAACTGCTGGAATCTGACACGAATTGATTCAGCTCAGTACCTCTTAGCCTCCTATGGGCGTATTGTCGCGTTAAAAGACCGCTAGGACGGCACACGGCGACAGGAAGTCATAATAAGAGCGTTGGAGGAGTCATTATGAGAACACGCCTGTTGGGCGCTGTGTGCGGCTGTATTTTTAGCCTTTTGGGAATATCGACCTCAGCACATGCTGTATTTCTGAACGGAAGTTTTGAAAATGGCGGTGTCTTCGTAATACCGCTGGATGAGATTCTCGTTTTAGGTTCTAGTGGTTCTAGTGCAACTAGGATCAATTGGTGGAACGTAACTCAAGATTCCATTGACTGGGTAGGCACTGAATTTTGGCAGGCCTCGGATGGCAACTTTAGCTTGGATCTAAGCGGTTCACAAGCTGGAGCAATCGCCCAGACTTTTGACACTGTGATTGGGCAGCAGTATCGGGTTTTGTTTGATAAGGCAGCCAACCCCGATGAGAATGGTTCAACAATAAAGACGTTTCAAGTTTCGGCTGCAGGCACAGTTTCTACTTACACAACTGACCGTACAGGACATACCCTACAAAACATGGGATGGGAGCAAGACTCGTTCTTATTCTCAGCGACTGACAGTCTAACGACGCTGACATTCACAAGTCTTACACCAGGCGTCTATGGGGCAGCATTGGATAACGTCCAAGTAAATGCCGTTCCCCTCCCCCCAGCCCTCTGGCTCTTCGGCTCCGGGCTGCTCGGATTGATTGGTTTAGCTAAGCGGAGAGTGCAGTCATGAAATCACGTCTGTTTGGCGCAGTGATTGCGTATGTTGCTCTAGTATCTCTCAGTATAACTCCCACAGAACGGGGGCACGCGGCGACTGTTGGAATCGTTGGTTATGATGTATTAAGCGCCGATATATCAGGTACGGGTAACTGGTTCCACACGTACACTGGACTGATCACACCCTTGAGCGGAACTCGTGCCAATTACACTGGCGGAACAGGAACTATGGCCGATGGAGTATCGACTGGGACGACTGCTGCAAACACTCAGCTTTTCTATGCGCCAAACGATCAAATCATCACTCTTTACCTTGACGGTTTCTACACAATCAACCAGATGGAGTTTTATGGAGGTGACCATGGTGCTACAACCAACGGTCTCCCCGGCTCCATAAATGGTATGGATATAACGTTTAATGGAAGTACCGAGACCTATGTGACTACTCAATTTGGCTTGCAAAATATCAGTAGCCCTTGGTTGATTAATGATCGGGTAACAATTACAGGCTCCGGTTTAGATGGCTTGGTGACTGATACGATCAAAATCTCTTTGATAACATATGATATAGATCGTTTTCCGATAGCCGAAATCGTAATAGACGGACAGGTCGCAGTACCCATTCCTCCAGCACTCTACCTCTTCGGCACCGGCCTGATCGGGTTGGTTGGGATGGCAAGGCGAAAGGCTGCGTAACTGTTAAAGAAGTGCCAACAGAGAAGGCGGCTTCGGTCGCCGTTTTTATTTGTCCTAACGTACCAATTTCCTCGCCTCCCTTTCTGCACGATTCATTTCAGACATTAACCGTTCCAGCTCCCGCATCTCTGCAGACCGCATACCGTGCTTGTAGGCATTCTGGCTAACCTTCTTTTTCCCTGCTTCTGTCTTCGGTCCGGTGGTTTTCTCCCATGGTTTCCATCTCCTGATTAACTCCGATTGCCGCTTGCGGCGTTCTGGGGTCCAACCGTTCACTGGGGGTTTCCTCCAATATTTTGTTTGCAGGGCATTCCGAATTTTTCGGATTTTCTCCCTGATTGATTTGCTGGTTTACCGCATTGTTTTGCTGTTTGATGAAGGTCGCCCGTTTCGGGTTCTTGAGTTCGACCAATGTAGCTAGTGTCTGGCGGCACTGGTTCTGTGCTTTCAAGGCGATTCTCGAATAGGTCTCCAAATTCGACATATACTCAGCTTGGGACATTTTTTGGGTGAAGAAAACAAAGAGCGACTGCAACACATGTGACTGGTCCAACAACATTGCCTCTACGCGCCTCAGGTCTCCCTCAAATACGGCATTGTTCTGCTCCACCAATTCACTCACCAGAGTGTCATAATCAAAGCCTTTAATCCCTTCTCCCATTTCAACTTCTCGGGTCAATGCCAGAATGGCATTTGCTGAGGACTGACTCGGAGTTAAAAATGAACGAGTGACATGTGCTCGCATCTTCTGAGCATCCACCTCCTTCCCCGCTTTGCCCTGCTTCTTTTTCCGTTTAGTCATGCTATCTCCTGGAATAGGTCACAATTCAATTTATGGGTAGACCAAGCCAGCCCCGGCACGTTCTTTTTGCACCTTCCGAGACCACCTGACGGGTTTATGGTGTCCGGCCTCCAGTGGGCACAATCCCGGCACCTTACCAGCCCAGGGCGCGGTATAAGCCCGTCGTTCAAGCACCAAGGGCAACCTGATACATGATCCGGCGCACCTTCCCACAGCCACACAGGGCCACAGCGGGCGCATTCTGACTGCTGGGTATAATGGTTCGGCCTTTCGCCCCGCTGGCGCGTTCTGTTTGTGTCCAGTGCATGGGCGAAGGATTCCAACTGTCCGGGGTCGTTCTGGATTTCCTGCCAGTCGTCCGCCGCTTCGGCTTCCAGTTCGTTTAGGGTAAAGCCGTGGTACGTGACTTCGGGCTGTTCTGGACTGTAGTTAGCCAAATTAGCCAGATTAGCCAACCCCTCTAGGGAAAAAGCATTTTCACTTTTCACCCCTACCCCCGGCTAAATTGGCTAGATTGGCTAAATAGGGCGGGGTTCACGTCATAAACTGGCTTCCGCTTCCCCGGAATACGGCGGGTTTTCAAATACCCGTGATCTTCCAACAGAGACAGAACTTCCCGAGCCTGAGCGGCTTTTAGCCGGGGTCGCGGCCCCTGCTGGGTAAGTCGGGTTGTGGTTACCTCGACCAACCTTTCCTTTTTTATCCACCACACAACTCTGCGGGCAGATTCCAGGCTGGCGTCTTCGTCCGCCAACCGTTGCACCCTGACTGCTTCCGTTAGGTGATATGCCCCCAGGGTTTGCGCTACTGCCCAGGTCTTCGCACTTATCGTGGATACTGGCTCATTCAATACCGAGTGGTTTTCTGCAATGTGCAACACCAGTGCTAGTTTGCAGGTCTGGGATACCGCTTTGCTGGCAATGTCCCGCACGTCCTCCAGATCTTCCCCTTCGCCCATTAGCTGTTCGATGTAGTTGTGGAATTCACGGCGTGCTTTTACTGCTTCAGCAGACAAACAAGCCCTGTGCGGAATCGTACGGCCTTGTTCGTCCCTCTGGGCTTCATGGTCCAGTACGTCTCGTACCATGCAGTTGAAGGGCTTGAGAAGCCCTGTGTTTAACCCTTCGTCGTCTTCCTGCTCTATCCGCGTCCCTGCCTTTGCTGGCAGCCATACCGGCCAGATACGGGCCAGTGCACCGGAATCCCTCAGCGCCGGTACACTTGCCGCTTCCATGTATTTTCCCTGCTGCACCATGACACAGACATTCAGGCATGGGCGGGCAATAACCCTTTCTTCTGGGCCATTGTCTCCGCCCACCCTGTCGCGGGTAATTGTGTCTCCGGATATACCAGCCAGGTAAACCGCGTCCCCGGTTCTACCGTCCCCGGAATACTTCCCCATGATGGCATCTAATACCGGACGCCCCTCCCCCGACATAACCGCATAGGCTCCACCTCTATCGTGCATTTTCTGAAATAGCCGTTGTTCCGTGGTATCCGTGGTAAACAGACTGGGGAAAGGTGGTGGCTGTATCCGTTCGGCTTCCAGTCGGGATAGTTCGTCGGTAACAAAATCAATTCCGCTCCCATCTTTCTTTGCCTTCCCTTTTACAGTTGATATTTCATTATCAATAGCTGCGTTCCGGGCCTTGGCTTTCCTTACTCGTTCTTCGTAGTCAGTTTTCTGGTCTTCGGCCCACTGTTCCAGCGGGTAGCTCATTGTCTTGAACGCAGGACTTTTCCGCTCGCCGCTATGGGCTATCAGAGCAAAGAATAGCGCCGGGTAATGCTCCAATCCGTTACGCTCAACAATGACCGCCTTTTTTCCGATTGCGGCAGCTAGAACAGATAAACCGATAACAGTGGGGGACGCTTCAGGCACCATACTGAACCGCGCAACTTCCCCGGCAGCCTTCTGAATAGCAGACGGCAAAAGGTCTAGCCGGTAGGGTTGCGCTTCGCCCATGTCCCCGCGTTCCGGTAACGGGATAATGTCGGGCCATTCGTTTCCGTATTGCTGGTAAACCCGCTCGACTTTCTCTAGGACTATAGCTTCATCAAACGGCGGCTCACAGGCAGCCGCCGCTTGCTTGACCAATGCTTCGGCTTCAGCTTGAGTATTTCCTTTGGCTTGCAGCCCACAGGCGTAACGGTAAAGGGTATCGTCCCGCTGACCTTCGGGTACGCCGTCAAGCGCGCTTTTTCTGTCGAAGGTTTGCGACTTTGTTTCCTTGGGGGGCCTGATAAGGTCAAGCAGCCATTCAGGCATATCCGCCAGAGTGTTGGGGCTACTAGCTTCCCATTCATACCCACGGCCATCAATCCGGCTGGGTGGCACTATGACGTAGCCACCGTCGCCGCGTATATCCAGACCAATACCCAGGCTATCGACGCTGTTTTTCACCGTCTCGCCGGGGTGAGTGAAATACAGGTGACGGCCACCGCTCGGCGTCAGGACTTCCACTGTATTGGGTAGCTGTCCATACTCGCGTTGTAATTGAAACAGGGTTTCGTCCCCGTGCCGTCCATCCTTGTTGTCCACGTCCAGCACCACGGTTCCAGAGCAAGCCCCAGTAGGCATACCTATCAAGGCGTCAGGGCATTGGGACCACCAGGTGGTAACCTGCCCAGAGTCTGCTGTAGCGGCCTTAAAACCGGTTTTTATGATCGGCTGTTTCCGATTGTTGCAGGGGAATATGGGCTTTCCCTTTCCTGCCAACGCAAGGGCAGCGTTTAGGTTACTCATACGCCACCCAACCAAGCGGATGGATTAGCCTTGCAACAAAACCTAATGAGAGTAAGTTCAAAAGCACCAAGATGACGACAACCTCTTTGATGCGGGAGGCAAGACCGGTAGAATTACAGATGTATTTTGAAGTATTAGGGGTCGCCTGGTGCCAGCCAGCGCGGCCTTTTGTTTTTCTGGCCATAGTCACCGCTCCCCTGCCGCTTGAATGCGCGAATCAATCCACGCTTCAACATCTTCTTCCAGCCATGCGACTGCGCGGGCACCTATTGGGTAAGGCTTAGGGAACTGACCATCCTTGATTTTCTGATAGATCGCTGATCGACCAAGGCCAACTTGGTGCTTTACGTCAGAAAGACGAAGGAACCGACGCTGGGTTCGTGCCATATCGCATACTCCATGCGAACAAAGCCAGATGCTCCGCGAACCTTGCTGGCCTCATTCGCGCAATTGTGAATTGCTGCGGAACATGCAAACCCATTATTGGCATAAAAACTTGTCCCTCAACTGGCGAACACTACCGTTAGCCAGTCAGAAGAATGCTCAACCAATTGATACAAAGAGAGATTATTGGACTTTATATTTTTTCAGGATTTTCAACAAAGCATCAGGTTGACGCTCAGACTGAATGTGCCTTGCAGCGATTGTATTTGGCAACGCCCAACAATTCTCACGATCCAAAATCGTTTTTTTTGGCCGTGCTCTCAGTGGAATGTACGACGTACCGAACTGGAAAAGCCCTTGCGCCACTTCCAAGAAGGCTTGGTTTCCTTCCATAGAGAAAGAATCTGCAGCGAATGGGTAGGCCTGCCCAAGTCGAAATGCTGCCCACAAATGAGACACCGATCGAAATTCATTCCAACATTTACGAATCTTTGGCTCGGAAATAGCCATCTTCGTACCGTCCCCGTATTTTTGCTTCTTAGCGAATTCCATGGCGACAAATACCGCTTTATTCATGCTTGGCTCACGGATATTAAACTTATCCATAACGTACAACGCACCAAATATATCGCCAGCCACTATTCCCCGTTTTGTGTTCTCGGTAGTTAATTCCTTCAAGATAGGCCAAGAGGGCGCTTCGACTAGCAGACGAAGCGTGCGAACATTCACCTCCCTTATTTCGTCGTCAGAATCTTCATCTATAACAGCCTTGATCTGCTCCAGAGCGAAACAACGTTTGGCTGCATCTAGATCATTTGGAAAAAGCATAATCGCCCGAACCCATAGATGATCAGCCATACTTCCATCAAGATTCAGCTTTGGCACGCCGCCTCCTTCTCGATAGGAATTACCTCGGCACGTGTCAGCGCATCCCGCACCTGTCCTTGTAACAGCTTCCCATAATACTTTTCGATCATTCGGACGCTGGTACCCGTGATTTTGGCAACACTGTATATATCCAGACCAGCAACAATTGCGGTCGCAATGTATGAATGACGTAGCGTATAGAACACCACACTGGGGGGAAGCTTTGCCTTCTTCACCGCCTGTCGCATCAACTTATCCTGGTCGGAATGCTGCCAGGGTCTGGCGTCGTCGCGTGTCAGTAAGTATGCATCAGAAAGTTTGTCACGAGTCTGCTCCACGAAGAAATTCAGCACATCGTCCGTAAGGGGCACAATGCGCTTACCTGTCTTTCCTTCGCGGATATGCAGCACCTTTGCCTCTCTATCCAGATCATGCACTCGGAGCGCCCGCAACTCGCCATACCGTGCTCCCGTCAGCGCCCCAGCCTTGACCAGTTTCTGAAAACCACCTGCAGAAGCTTCGATAAGCGCGGTCACCTGCTCCCTCGCCAGAAAGTCCTCGCGGGCCGAATCCACCCCACTGAACGGCTTCACGCGGCTCCAGGCCAGAGACGACCCTAACAGCCCATTGCGGTGTGCGCGATTCAAGATTGCCTTGAGACTCGAAAGATTACGGTTCGCGGTCGCCTTAGCTTTTCGAATCTGCTCCGGTTTGCCCTGCTCCGGTATGAAAGCATTTAGCCATCGCTCAATCTCTTTGGTGGTCACTTTGGGTAGTTTTTTCTTCCCGAACACGGGATTAATGTGACGGTCAACGCGCGACTTTGCATCATTGGCGGCGCGTTCCCCCTTTCTCACGCGCAACTCCTCGATGTAGTCTTCAGTCGCCTCCGCAACGGTCCCGCTGCGTGGCTGCACCCCAGCCTCCAGAGACTGGAACCACGTCCGAGCCTCAGTGACAGCGGCATCGTACACGTTGCAAATCAGGTGCGGCGGCAGCGTCAGAGACTGGTACTTCTGCTTGCCTGAGTCATCCCGGTAGCGGGCAATCCAGGTTCCGCCGTTGCCCGTACGCCGATATCCGATGTACGCACCCTTCTGTACCTTCGCCCAGTATGGTTCGCGGCGAACTGCAAGCCGATCGCGTTTCGGTTTGGTGTCTATCTTGGAGGCCATGGCTCTCTCCGTACGGAAACTATACGGAAATAATGCTCTGGATTCAGCTAAACATCAATAGACTAAAATGGACTATTTTTTCTATACTTTCTTTATCTTACTGGACTTCTGCGGACTACACTGGACACTAACTCCCCGCCTTCACACGGCAGGGGTCACTGGTTCGATCCCAGTATCGCCCACCAAAATAATTCAGGATTTACAGAAACCGCCTCCAGGCGGTTTTTTTTATTGGGGGCGCAGCGGAGAGGACACGAGCAATTCAAGCGTCTGTCGTCGTAAAAGTAGAACCATATGGATTTGATGGTGCATCCATTCCAGCAACCCATTTCCACAGGTTCCCGACCATATGGGCACTGCAGTGACACTGACTTGAAGTGAAGCGATATCAGAAGAAGTGTTTGCCGCGATTGCTGTTACAGCAGGTTGCAGCGGCGGCAATCGCGAGAAGCACAACAAGCGTAATTTTCCCTAGTGGACTTATAAATTTGTGAGCCTGGCCGGATCGCCAAACTATCTCAACGTCACGTCATTCCGGTAAGACGAACCCGCCCCACGCAGCACGATTGCCGAACCTGATAAAACACCTCCAACACCATTCAGAAATAAATTATATTTATCTATATTTACAATATGATAAAAAACTTTTAACATAAATTGCATTAAAGTATATCCGGCGATGGATACGAGTCAAGCACCTGTCCGGCGCACTAGCTCAACTGCGAGTAGCCACTTGCTTCTTCGTGTATCGCACAACATTTTTAACCTGTACGTGCGCATGTAAAACCACATGCGACAAAATATACAGGGCTATGCTGTTGAAATTCGTATATACTCGCTCCCGCAGACGATTGATCGCTCCGACACTGATGTCATTATGACGCCCTCGCCTGCAATACAAATTGGTTGCACGTCCTTAATAAGTCTACTCAGAAGCTCCATCCAGGTACCTCCTGTAATTCACCTTTTTGAGATCTGCAATTAATTACTTGTTTATTTTTATAAAGGTAATTTACATGACTAACGGTACAGTTAAGTGGTTCAATGAATCCAAAGGCTTCGGCTTTATCTCTCCAGCTGATGGCAGCGATGATGTGTTTGTGCATTTCTCCGCTATCCAGGGCGGTGGCTTCAAGTCACTTATGGAAGGACAGTCGGTGACATTTGACGTTGAGAAAGGCCCCAAGGGTCTTCAGGCTGCAAACGTCAACCTGGCCAGCTGATAACAAAGCGGCCAGTATCAGCCAAAGAACCCCGCTCGCGGGGTTCTTTTTTTCCCGTAGCCAGCGACAAGCGCGCGGCCCCATCAAGGATACGCACATGAAAAAGCTGTTTGTTGGCAACCTCCCGCAAGATGCCACTGAAGATTCCGTCCGCTCATTGTTTGCCGAATACGGCACCGTGCGCTCCATTAACGTGGCTGCAGATATTTTCACCGGTAAATGCAAAGGTTTCGGATTCATCGAAATGGAAGGACACGAAGCCCGCGCCGCCCAGGCGGCACTGGACGGATACATGAGTGGCGGTGGCGACCGCTCCCTGAAAGTACGTTTCGAAGATCCAAAAGCCGCCCGCAGCCGCAAACGCCGTTAGCAACACTGGCAGGACTAGCCAGGCACCTGCGCAATCCTGGCACCTCATAGACTCCAATCGCCAGCCTCTGCAAGACTGCGATCAGGCAACTTTTGCTATACTCCGCGCCCTTTCAATTCAATGACTAAAAGAGTTCGAGCCTATGTTCCGCCTGGGGTGCGATAACCGCGTCTGTGTTCAAAACGAGATTCTGTCCGGCCTGACAGTAGCACTTGCATTGGTGCCGGAAGCCGTGGCCTTTGCCTTCGTCGCCGGGGTGGAGCCGCTGGTGGGCTTATATGCGGCATTCATGGTTGGTTTGCTGGCATCAATTTTCGGTGGGCGCCCCGGCATGATTTCGGGAGCAACCGGCGCCATGGCGGTGGTGATGGTTTCACTGGTCGCCGAGCATGGGGTTGAATATCTGTTTGCCACGGTGGTGCTGACCGGTTTGCTGCAAATACTTGCCGGCGTGTTAAAGCTGGGGAAATTTATTCGCATCGTGCCACACCCGGTAATGCTGGGCTTTGTTAACGGCCTGGCTATTGTGATCTTTCTGGCGCAGCTGCAGAATTTCCAGATCGACGTTGGCGGCACCAGGGAATGGATGTCCGGCCAGCCACTGATGATCCTTGCAGGCCTGATCATTCTTACCATGTCGATCATTCACTTATTGCCCAAGCTAACCACTGCAATACCGTCTTCCCTGGCAGCTATTGTATTCGTGTCACTGCTGGTGATTGGCCTGGACATCAATACCAAGACGGTGGGAGATCTGGCGTCTATTAAAGGCAGCCTGCCGCAGTTTCATATCCCGGATGTAGATTTCAACCTGGCCACACTGAAAATTATTTTCCCCTACGCTGTGATACTTGCAGCTATTGGTCTGATCGAATCTCTGCTGACACTGTCGCTGATTGATGAAGTAACCAATACGCGGGGGCGCGGCAATCGCGAATGTATCGGGCAGGGTATTGCCAATACCACAACCGGGCTGTTCGGCGGCATGGGTGGCTGCGCCATGATCGGTCAAAGCATGATCAATGTGAATTCCGGTGGTCACAAGCGTCTATCGGGCGTTTCAGCCGCGCTTTTCCTGCTGGCCTTTATTCTGTTTGCATCCAACCTGATTGAACAAATTCCAATGGCCGCCCTGGTGGGTGTTATGTTTATTGTGGTGATTGGTACTTTCGAATGGTCGAGCATCCGTATCTTTAACAAGATACCCCGGCATGATGCCTTCGTGCTGGTGCTGGTTTCAGCCGTGACGGTTGCCACTGATCTGGCGATCGCTGTTGTTGTGGGCGTGATTGTTTCCGCACTTGTGTTTGCCTGGGAACATGCGAAACATATCAATGTGCAAAGCTATATCGATGATCATGGATCAAAAGTCTATGAGCTGAATGGCCCGATATTTTTTGGCTCGGTGAAGAACTTCCGCGATTTGTTTAACCCGGAAGATGATCCTGACGATGTCATCATCGAGTTCCAGAACTCCAGGGTGACGGATCATTCAGCCATTGAAGCGATCGATTCGTTAGCCGATCGCTATATAAAAGCAGGCAAGCAGTTACACCTGCGCCATCTTTCTGTGGAATGTAAACAGCTGCTGGATAAAGCGGGTGATCTGGTCGAAGTAAATCGCATGGAAGACCCCAGTTACCATGTGGCGGATGACAAACTGGCTTAGTGCTTAACCCCCTCCCCTTCGAAGAAGAGGGGGGTTTGTAAAATCCTAAAAGACAAGACCCATCATCAACATCATGACCACCAGGAACAGTACCGTCATGATGCCGCCGGCCTTCATGAAGTCAGCTACACGGTAGCCCCCCGGCCCCATGATCAACGCATTCACCTGGTGAGTCGGGATCAGGAAGGAGTTCGAGGTTGCCAGTGCCACAGTCAGGGCAAACACAGCCGGGTTGGCACCAACACCAATGGCGATATTCACGGCCAGCGGTACCAACAGGACGGTCGCGCCCACGTTTGACATCACCAGGGTAAAGAAAGTCGCCAACACTGCAACCGATGCCTGTATCACCCAGACAGGATTTCCACCCACCACCAGCAAAGTCTGTTCAGCAATCCATTTGGCCGTTCCTGAAGTCTCCACTGCAAGACCTAGCGGAATTAGTGAGGCCAGTAAAAATACCGTTTTCCAGCTGACTGCCTCGTAAGCCTCTTCGATATTCAGCACGCCAGACAGGACCATGCCGATTGCCCCCGTTAGCAGCGACACGGAAAGACGCAAATCGGTAAACAACACCAGGAAAAGCGCCACACCGAAGAATATCAGTGCCGGCAGAATTTTGTGTGGACGCGCTTCTTCGTGGGGATACTCGGTTGTAACAACCACGAAATTCCGGTCACTCTCAATGCGTGTCAGGGCATCCCAGGCAGTATGCACGACCAGGGTATCACCAGCCTCCAGTGGCAGAGTTCTGATCTCGTCACCTTCACGACGCGTCTCACCGCCACGGTGCAGGGCTATCAGTGCAAGACCATAGGTTTTACGCATCCAGACGTCACGTGCGGTCTTGCCGATCAATGCCGAGCCTGGCGGGATAACCACTTCGGCGATACCCGACTTGGACGCTGACAACGCATCGGCAAAAGTACGCAACCTGGTACGCAGCTTCAGATTGAAGCGATCGACAAAGGTTTTCAGATTGTCAGGATCAGCAACCACGCCCAGAACCATGCCCGCCTGTACTTCGGTATCGCGTCCCAGTGTACCGGGGCCAAAACGGCTCTCTTGCCCCGATATCTTGCCGGCAATCACGCGAATACGATTGGCCGATTCAATATCGTCAAGCGTCTTGCCGATCAAATCGCTACCGTCGGTTACGACCAGCTCTGACAGCGAATAGTCTGCACCGTATACGTTCCGAATGTATTCCATGGAATCGGAGCCGCTGGTACTGCTCTCACTCTTTGATATCGGCAACACAAAGCGGCCGGCAACTACAAAATAAATAATGCCTGTTGCCACCAGGGCCAGGCCTACCGGCGTCACCGAGAACAGTCCCCAGGCACTCATTTGCTGGTCAGCGGGCAATGCCCGGTTTGAGGTGAGAATAAGATCGTTCAACAGGATCAGCGGACTTGAACCCACCATGGTGACGGTACCGCCAAGAATGGCGCAAAATCCCATCGGCATGAGCAAACGCGACATCGGCAGACCGGAACGTGCCGAGATACGCGACACGACAGGCAGGAAAAGTGCCGCCGCACCCACGTTCTGCATAAACGAGGAAATGATACCTACGGTCGAGGATATGATCGGAATAATACGCTTCTCCGAAGTACCGCCGACATTGAGGATAAACGCAGCTACCTTGCTCATCAGACCGGTTTTATCCAGCCCTGCCCCGATAATCATGACGGCAATAATCGACATTACCGCATTGGAAGCAAATCCATCAAACAGGTGGCTGGTATCAACCAGCCCTTGCTCAAGACCCATATAGGGCGCCAGTAGCGAGGTCAAACCCAGCAACACCATGATACTTGCAGCGGCTACATCCACCCCCACCACCTCGAAGGCAAACAGGTAGATAGTAAGCATTAAAATGCCAGTCACCCAGGCAATCTGTATGCTCGGCACAACGCTGGCCAGGCCCAACGACATGGCCAGAAAAATAACAGCGGCGATCATCTGCTTGGCGGATAATTTGGAGGGGGTTGCGATGGTTGTTTCTTCATCTGCCATTGCGGTCATAGCGAGATCTCCGGTCAATTTCTAAAATATCAGCTGATTGGTATTGAGCAAAACCGGGTGCTGTGTAAAAGCAGATCACCGGTTTAACAACATTAAGGAAGCAGTATGCGTAATAGGCCACCCGGACAGAACGCCTGGCGCGTCAGGAAACGCTTCCAGCGGCTAAGGGACTCTTCCCGTACCGGACTCCATGCCAATCTGGACAAGCGCGAAGTGTACCTCATCTAAGTCCATGTAATCTAGTAAGAAGCATGGGAAGGACCTGGTCTCGGAAATCGCAACCGGCGAATTCCAGTGCGCTGATCCGAACCAAATTCGACAAACTGTGTCGTACCAACTGGTTCAATGTAACATTTCATGAATATTGCGTTGTTGCCGATAAACCCTTATCTTGCTGAAATAATGAAGCCCATGCTCAAAGTCCTCTCCACACTCTGGCTGTCCGTCGTCCTCGCGACGATGCCGCTGCAGGCCTTTACGGCCGTAGCTGCTGCCGACGCCGATCCGTGCGATATGCACACTGTGGTGGATAGCGACAGTGTCATGGCCGATGAGAGTTGTCCCGGCTGCGACGATCACAGCTGTAACATGGAAGGCTGCAACCATCAGGGTTGCGCATCTTTCCACCTGCAGCCGGCAAAACTGACACAACTCTACAATTTTCCCGTTATGCAGCCCGCTGCACCACAACAGATAGCTGTCTCAGATCATTCATCCAGAAATATCCCCCCTCTTTTAAGACCCCCAGCCTGAATCCGTAATCGGGGCCTCTGCCCCCATGCGCATGTAGCGTTCCGTGGGAATGCTCTGTATCACCATGACTGATTATGGAGTTTCGCTATGCGGCGAATTATCAATCCGCTTATTTTGTACCTTGCCTCTCTATCCTGTGCACAGGCGGCGTTGACCCTGCCTGATGCCGAGCAGCTGGCCCTCGAGGCCGATCCCGCTGTCTCGGCCAGCCAGTCGCGAGCCAACGCCTTGCATGAACAATCCGTTGCCGATGGACAGTTACCGGATCCGAAGCTGACATTTGGCGTCTTCAACGTGCCGCTTGACGACCTGAGCATGAAAAAGGAAGGCTCGTCCCAGCTGCGTACCGGCATCAGACAAGCGTTTCCGCGTGGCAAAACGCTACGCTATCAACAACAGCGCACTGAGTGGCTTGGCAAGGCCGAACAGGCTCGCACCCTGCTAACCGAAAAGCAGATTCAGCGGGATGTTCGGGAAACCTTTCTGGAACTCTATTACCAGCTAAAAGCTGCCAGAATCATTGAACAGAATCAGGCGCTGTTCCACCAATTGACCGAGATTACACGGGCACATTACGCATCCGGTCGTGTCAGTCAGCAAGATGTCATCCAGGCACAACTTGAACTGTCACGCCTCGACGACCGGGCGACACGAATCAATGCCCAGGCCGATGTCGAGCGCGCAAAACTGACGCGCTGGATCGGTGCAGTTGGATGGCAGGCTATCGACCCGGCCTTTCCTGTGCTGCCGCAACCACCCTCCAGGGAAATACTCCTGGCGACAATCGCAAGACACCCGGCTGTTGAAGCCGCCAGTGCCCAGGTAGCGGCCAATCAGCAAATGGTCAAAGCTGCGCGCGAGCAATACAAACCCGGCTTTGATGTCGGTCTGGAATACCGTAAACGCTTCGGCGATGAAGCCAATGGCAGTGATCGACCAGACATGATGGCGGCTATGGTCTCACTGGACCTGCCACTGTTCACTGACAAGCGCCAGGACCGGCGTCTGGCCGCCAGCCAGCAACAGGCGGAAGCTGCCATTCAAACGCGCGAGCAGCGACTGCGCGAAGTACAGCGCCAGCTGGAATCCGACTACGCTCGCTGGCAGCGCCTTGGCGAACAGGAAGCCTTGTACCGCGATCACCTTCTACACGAAGCCAGGGCCAATACCGAGGCAGCCCTGAGCTCCTATCAGAACGGTATCAACGAATTCACCACACTCATGCGTGCGCGCATCACCGAACTTGATGTCAGCCTGCAGGATGTTCGCATCCGCATCGATCATGCAAAGGCGCAAGCCCGCCTGCTGTTTCTTGCAACGGATGGAGAAAACCGATGAACAAGACACTCACACATCTGTTTGTGGCATTACCGGCGCTTTTAACCAGTTTAATTGCTTACCCTGTACTGTCTGCCGAAGAGGACGAGGTACTTTACTGGGTCGCCCCCATGGATCCCAACTACCGCCGCGACGAACCCGGTAAATCACCCATGGGTATGGATCTGGTTCCGGTCTACACCAATGCAGTGGGCGACGGCAACTTGGTCAGTATCAAACCTGCCATGCTCCAGAGTCTCGGTGTTCGTACGGCATTGGTGGAGCGTGGAAAACTGTGGCGTTTGATCAATGCAGTCGGCTATGTCGCATTTGATGAACGAAAACTCAGCCACCTGCATCTGCGCACCGAAGGGTGGATCGAGAAGCTCAACGTCAAGTCTGACGGCGCACGGGTCAAAAAGGGCGATGTTCTGTTGGAGCTTTATTCACGCGAGCTGGTCAATGCCCAGGAGGAGTATGTGCAGGCATTGCGTGGCAGCAATGACTACCTTGAACGCGCCTCGCGGGAACGCCTTGAAGCACTGGGCATGAGTAGCGCCCAGATAAAACAGGTCAAACGCAATAAACGCGCCTACCAGAAGGTCCGCATACTCGCCAGTCAGGATGGAGTCGTCGACAGCCTTAATGTACGTGAAGGCATGTACGTCAAGCCCGACACCGAAGTGCTGACCCTCGCAGACTTGTCCAGCATCTGGCTACTGGTAGATATCTTCGAACGCCAGGCCGACTGGGTGGCCGCCGGCCAGCCCGCAGAAGTCAGTCTGGGCTATCTGCCGGGGCGGCTGTGGGAAGGTGAAGTTGAATTTGTCTACCCGACCATCGACCCAATGACCCGAACCCTTCAGGCGCGCCTGCGCTTCGATAACCTGGATGAAGCCCTCAAGCCAGACATGTACGCCGACGTACGAATTTATGCCGGCCCGAAAGACGCCGTATTGAGCATACCGCGAGAAGCGCTGATCAAGACCGGCGACTCGGAGCGCGTAATCGTCGCGCTGGGTGAAGGCAAATTCAGGGCGCAGGAAGTCAACGCCGGCATCGAGAGCGGTGATTTTGTCGAAGTCATCAGCGGCCTTGAAGAAGGTGACCGGGTGGTTACGTCCGGTCAGTTCCTTATTGATTCCGAGGCCAGTCTGCGGGCCAGTTTCGGTCGCATGGAAGGGGTGGCCGGGCAATGATTGCAAACATCATTCACTGGTCTGTAAGGAATCGCTTTCTGGTTCTGCTAATGACGTTAATCCTCACAGGTTGGGGACTTTACTCGGTCCAGAATACGCCACTGGATGCACTCCCCGACCTGTCCGATGTGCAGGTCATTATCAAGACCAGCTACCCGGGGCAGTCACCCCGGGTTGTTGAAGACCAGGTTACCTATCCCCTGACCACCACCATGCTGTCGGTACCGAAGGCAACGACAGTACGCGGCTATTCCTTTTTCGGCGACTCTTATGTGTACGTCCTGTTCGAGGATGGTACCGACCTGTACTGGGCACGCTCGCGTGTGCTCGAATATCTGAGCCAGGTGCAGAACCGCCTGCCTGCCAGCGCTTCGACAGCGCTTGGTCCGGACGCCACCGGCGTCGGCTGGGTGTACGAGTACGCTCTGGTTGATCGCACTGGCACACACGATATCGCCGAACTACGCAGTATCCAGGACTGGTTCCTGAAATTTGAACTACAGACTGTTGATGGCGTTGCTGAAGTCGCGTCTGTCGGCGGCATGGTGAAGCAGTACCAGGTAGTCGTCGACCCGGACCGTCTGCGTGCCTATAGCATTCCGTTATCAAAGGTACGCACAGCGATCCAGCGTGGCAACCAGGAAGTTGGCGGCTCGGTAATCGAAATGGCCGAAGCTGAATACATGGTAAGAGCCACCGGCTACATTAAAGGCATTGAGGAACTTGAGCAGATTCCGCTGGGCATGAACGCGAACGGCACGCCAATCCTGCTCGCAGACATCGCCGATATTCGCCTTGGACCGCAAATGCGACGCGGTATCGCCGAACTTGATGGTGAGGGTGAGGTGGTCGGCGGCGTGGTGATTATGCGCTGGGGAGAAAACGCCATGACGACCATCGAGGGCGTCAAGGCGAAACTCGAAGAACTCGCACGCAGTCTCCCGGATGGCGTGGAGATCGTACCTGTTTATGACCGCTCAAACCTCATCCAACGGGCAATCGATACACTGACAGAAAAGTTACTCGAAGAGTTCATTGTCGTGGCACTGGTTTGTGCGGTCTTCCTGTTCCACCTGCGCTCGGCACTGGTGGTTATCTTCAGCCTTCCCGTGGGTATCCTGGTAGCGTTTATTATCATGCATGCGCAGGGCATCAACGCCAACATCATGTCACTGGGTGGCATCGCCATCGCCATTGGTGCCATGGTGGATGCTGCTATCGTCATGATTGAGAACGTGCATAAACACCTGGAACACAGCGAGGTCACAGATGCCAACCGCTGGGAAATCATGGCCAAAGCGTCAGCCGAAGTCGGTCCCGCACTATTTTTCTCACTGCTGATTATCACTCTGAGTTTTCTGCCGGTGTTTACCCTGGAAGCACAGGAAGGCCGGCTGTTTTCACCCCTGGCCTTCACCAAAACCTACGCTATGGCAGGCGCGGCAGGTTTATCAATCACACTGGTTCCGGTACTTATGGGCTATTTCATTCGCGGTAAAATCATTGCCGAACACAGGAACCCGATAAACCGGGTACTGATTGCGCTGTACAGACCCGCTATCAACTGGGTCTTGCACGCACCGAAAACCGTGATCCTGGTATCGGTGCTGGTAGCCTCTTCCATGGTTTGGCCGCTGACTGGCTGGTGGCCTTTGAACAACAGCCTGGGTTCGGAGTTTATGCCTGATCTGGATGAGGGCGATCTGCTGTATATGCCCAGCGCCTTTCCAGCCATCTCCATCGGCAAGGCCCAGCAGATCCTCCAGCAAACTGACCGGCTGATCAGAACCGTTCCCGAAGTCAGTCGCGTGTTCGGAAAAATGGGACGTGCCGAAACTGCTACTGATCCCGCGCCGCTGACCATGATTGAAACCACCATTCAGTTCAAGCCGCGAGACCAATGGCGCGAGGGCATGACCATGGACAGGCTCAAGCGTGAACTGGACGCACTGGTAAAAGTACCTGGCATGAGCAACGCCTGGGTGATGCCGATCAAGAACCGCATCGACATGCTGGCAACAGGCATAAAAACGCCCGTTGGTCTCAAGATTGCGGGACCAGATCTCGGCGTTATTGAGGAGATAGGCAAGGAAATCGAACGCGTACTGACACCGGTACCGGGAACTGTATCCGTATTCGCTGAACGCGTGGTAGGCGGTCGCTACGTTGTAGTCGATATCAATCGTACCGCTGCATCACGTTTTGGTCTTAATATCGCCGATGTCCAGGACGTGGTAAGTACTGCCGTCGGCGGCATGAATGTCGCTGAGACCGTCGAAGGTCTGGAACGGTACCCGATCAACCTGCGGTATCCGCGTGATGTACGTGACTCCGAATCAAAGCTTGCAGAACTGCCTGTCCAGACGCCCTTGGGCGCGCAAGTTACGCTTGGCGATGTGGCCGAAGTGCGCATCGTCGATGGACCGGGCATGATTAAAAGCGAGAACGCCCGACTGAACGGCTGGATCTACATTGATATCCAGGACCGGGATATGGGTTCCTATGTCGATGAAGCCAGAGAAGTGGTCGCAGGACAGGTCAAGCTGCCTCCAGGCTACTCACTGAACTGGTCCGGGCAGTACGAATACATGGAACGCGCCAGGGAAAAGCTGTCTACTGTTATTCCCGTAACACTGGCCATTATTGTCCTGCTGCTTTACCTCAGTTTCCGTCGGGTCACCGAGGTGGCCATCATTCTTGCCACCCTGCCACTGGCACTGGTCGGTGGCATTTGGCTGATGTACTGGCTTAACTATGACTTGTCAGTGGCAGTTGGTGTCGGCTTCATTGCGCTCGCGGGTGTTTCCGTGGAGATTGGCGTGGTCATGCTGTTGTATCTCAATCAGGCCTATGTTCGTCACCAGGAAAAAGCCCTCGAGGAACAACGTACAATAGGTCTGCCGGAACTCAGACAGGCAATAATCGAAGGCGCCCTGCTGCGCGTAAGGCCGATTATGATGACCGTGGCCGCGATCATCGCCGGGCTGCTACCAATCATGCTCGGTTCCGGTACTGGCTCGGAAGTAATGCGTCGCATCGCCGCGCCCATGGTCGGAGGAATGGTGAGCGCGACCGTGTTGACACTGCTTCTCATTCCGGCCACCTTCCTGGTCTGGCATGGCCGGGAAATCAAACGGTAATGGATAAATGGTCAATGACAGAGAACAGGCCAGCCATGTACAATCCTCGACAACAGAACCGCTGAACACGGTTTGTCGCTGACTTGATCACTTTTGAAATTACGCAGCCAAATCTCGCTTTTTCTGCTATCGCTGGGGCTGATCCCCCTGCTACTCGCATTCATCATTAATCAACCGCTGGTGTTCGACAAGCTGGAGCAGTTCTATCACAAGGCCTACCTCGAGCAACTGCGTTCTGACTTCCGTGATCTTGACCAGCACATCACCCGCCGACAGGAAATAGTACGCCTGTTTGCGAAGCTGCCTGAACCCGGCATGAGTCTGTCGATAGCTGAAGCCATGGATGAAGAGCAGCTGGACCGTGCACGCAAGGACTATATCGATTGGGCAAACCGTGTGCTGTTCGACCAGCTGGACATCACCCAGATTATTTTTATCGGCAGCGACGGTGAGGTCTCGCTGGCAATGAATCGCAATGCCCAGACCGGGCAACTCGAGTCTGATGAGCAAGCCGTGGATCTGCCAGCCCTGGATTTTCTGACGGCAGGGCTCGGAGTGGCACCTGGCACTGTACTGACCAGCCCCATCAATCTTGACCAGTCGGCCAGGAAGGACGCCCCCAACCGTTTTATGACACTCAGCTTTATCACGCCGCTGATCACTGCATCCGCAGTCGATGGAGCACCACAGCTTCAAGGTGTAGTGGTCTTCAAGCTCGATATTGGGGGGCTGGCGCACTTCTATAAAGGCATCTACTGGGTTCAGGATAATGGCGAGTACCTGGCCAATCAGACCCTGGACGATGAACCAGCCTCCACTGCCTTTACAGATTTCCCCGGTCTGGAAGCACTGTTCCGTACAGGTGAACTGGGCTTATGGGAGAAAAGCGGCCAGCAAATTTTCTGGCTACCCCTGTTTACTGTGCAGGGCGCCGGCCCACTGTGGGTTGGTCGCAGTGTTGACAAATCCCCCGTCGCTGAATTTACACACCAACTGGAGCTGCGCGTCATCATGGTGATTGCCGGCCTTCTGCTTGCCGTCTACCTGATTGCGCGGCTGATCGCTATTCGCGCCGAACGCGTCAGCAATGAGTTGACCAGCAAGATGTCCCGTGTGCTCGAAAAAGACGAGGCCGTGACCTTTTCCTGGCAACGACCGGAAGAGCTGCGCATCCTCGGAAACACACTGACTTGCCTGTCGGATAAACACGCTCACGACACCCGGTCGCTACGCGAGCATGCCCACCAACTCGAACAATCAAACCAGTACAAGTCTGAATTTCTCGCCAATGTCAGTCATGAACTGCGTACGCCACTGAACTCCATTTTGCTACTCTCGAAAATTCTGGCTGCAGACAACACGCCCATGAATGAAGAACAATGCCAGCAGATCGGTGTCATTCATTCGGCTGGCAAAGACCTGCGCACCCTGATCGATAGCATACTTGACCTGTCGCGCATTGAAGCCGGCAAAGCCACACTGCACATTGGCCCGGTCACACTACCAGACCTTCTCGGTGAACTGGTCGAGCTGATGCGTCCGCAAGTCGATGAAAAAGGTCTGCGCCTGGAACTGATGATTGAGCCAGATAGCCCCGGCATACTGATCAATGATGAGACAAAATTACGCCAGATCCTGATCAACTTCCTGTCCAATGCGCTAAAGTTTACGGAACAGGGCCGCATCACCCTCACCCTGAGCCGCAATACCCATGCCTTACGGGACGAGCTGCCTGTGGCTATCAGCGTACGCGATACCGGTATCGGTATCGCCTATAACAAGCAAACGCATGTGTTCGAAGCCTTCAACCAGGTTGACGGTTCAACCAGTCGACGCTATGGAGGTACTGGTCTGGGCCTGACCATTAGTCGTGAGCTGGCTACGCTACTGGGCGGCCGAATTGAAGTGCACAGTGCGGTTGGCGAGGGCTCCACCTTCACACTGTTGCTCCCCGAAATTCTCGACGCGGACGCACTACCGGTGCTCGATTCGGTTGACATTACCGAGACACCTGCGCCGGCGCGGACAGGTGACGAATCACCACCGCCACCCATGGCCAGCTATAGTGGTCACCGGGTGCTGCTTGTCGATGATGATGTACGTAATCTGCTCGAACTGACACCGATACTCGAAGGCTGGAGTGTTGGTGTAACAGCCGCCGGGGATGGTCAGGAAGCGATAGAAACACTCGAAGACGATACCGCATTCGACCTCATAGTAATCGACCTGGCAATGCCTGCCATGGATGGTTTTAAAACCGTGGAACGTATCCGGCAGGATTCCCGACTGAACAACACGCCTGTGATTGGCCTCACTGAAACACTCAATGATGACGAACGGCAACAGGCACTGAGGTGCGGTGTCAACGATTTCATGACCACACCGATTGCGGCTGAGGCATTGAAGACCCTGCTGGACCGGCACCTTGAAGACGACACTGAACAGGCCCCTTCATGAACCGCTATTCCGACTTCAAATTGCTGATTGTTGATGACAACGCCAACAACCTGTTCAGCCTGCGTACTCTGGTCACAACGCATATGGATGCTGAAGTACTCGAAGCCACCTCCGGTCAGCAAGCACTGGATATCGCGCTGGCAACCCCTGATATCGATCTGATCATTCTGGACATTCAAATGCCGGAAATGGATGGTTTTCAGACCGCCTCAATGCTCAAAATCCGCAAAAAGACCCAGGATATACCGGTTATCTTCCTCACTGCCGCATTCAAGACTGATGAGTTTCAGCAGAAAGGCTATGCACTTGGCGCCGCCGACTATCTGTTAAAACCCATTGATGACAATCAGTTGCTGAACAAGATAAGCACCTATTTCCGACTGATCGAAAAAGAACGCAACCTGAACCGGCAACTGGAAATACTGGTTACGGCACGTACTGCTGAATTACATGAGGCCAACCAGTATCTGCAGGGGATTATTGAAAATATGGGTGAGGCACTGCTGGTGCTGCAACCCGACGGGAACATTAAATCGGCCAATCCAGCCGCCTGCCGCATGCTCGACTACCAGGAAACGGATCTGATTGGCATGAATATCGGTGATGTCTTTGAGGAATCGGAACAGGAACAGGCTGCCGCCTTTATGGGCACCTGGCTTGAAGCCCTGATTCGTACCGGCACTCTTAGCAGTATTGAGGCGCGTTTTATTGCCCAGGACAAGACTCGCGTACCGATTTTGTTCTCACGTACAGCCATGCAGGATGAATCCGGCGAGATTACGTATATACTCTGCATTGCCAAGGACATGACCGGCTACCGTCATCTGGATGACGACCAATCAAACACGCAGTAACAGGCATAAAGTATGACAGCAGATGATAAACAGGATTCCGTAACTAACGATGACGCCGTGCTGACCGCCGATGCGCTGAAAGCTATGGGACATCCACTGCGCTGGCGTATTCTGTGCGCACTCGGCGACAAGGAAATCACTGTTGGTGAACTCGCCAAGCAGATTGGCACAACCCAGAGTAATATGTCGCAACATCTGGATCAGTTGCGCAACAAACGAATTCTGATCTCGCGTAAAGAAGCCAATCGTATGTACTACCGGGTTCGTAATGAGGCACTACTTGAGCTTATCGGCAGTATGCGATCAGTATTGTGTGAGACCAACCTGAAGGAATACTAGCCTCACATCGCTTACGTAATAAAAAAGGGGGCTCGATGAGCCCCCTTCTATCTTCCCGACTTGTCTGCCGATCTTACTTGGCAGGTGCAGCAGGAGCTGCTGGCGCAACCGGCGCACCATAAGGAGCTGCGCCGTAAGGAGCACCATACGGAGCACCATATGGACCACCGTAGTAAGGAGCATAGCCGCCATAGTAGCGGTTATCACCATAGTAACGGTTGTTACCATAGCCACGTCCATAACCGCGACCGCGGGCGTTACCACTGAAGCCCATGTTGAAGCCGCCGTCAAAGTCACCACTACCGTCGGTATAGCCATCGCCATAACCGTTGTTGTTCCAGTTGTTGTAACCGTTGTTGTAACCATTGTCGAAAGGACCCCACCAGGCCTGGGCAGAACTCATGGTCAGCGCGGTGGCACCGGCAAGCATTGCAGCAATAATTGTCTTTTTCATGATAATTTCCTCTAACGTTAATCAGCGTTATATTAATTAAATAAACAGTTTTAATTACTTGGATTCAGCCGGAGCTGCAGCAGGAGCGGCGTAGCGGTTTTCCCACATAGCCTGACGGTTCTTCATCCTTTCTTCGTAGGATTTCTGCATGGCTTTACGCTGCTCATCCATCTGCTCCATCATGGCCTTGCGCTCTTCTTCCATCTGCTTCTGCCGCTCGGCAGCAGCTTTCTGGTGTTCTGCGAAAGCGTCCTGCTGGGCTTTGGCATGATCCTCGTTAACTACTGGAGCACCGTAAGCCGGAGCATGTCCGTAAGGGGCATAACCATAGGGTGCATAGCCGTTGTAACCGTTATAGCCGTTGTATCCATTGTAGCTGTTACGACCACTGCCATAACCACGACCGCGGGCATTACCGCTGAAGCCCATGTTGAAGCTGCCGTCAAAGTCACCGCTGCCATCGCCATAGCCATCGCCATAACCGTTGTTGTTCCAGCTGTTGTTACCGTTGTTGTAACCGTTGTCAAAAGGACCCCACCATGCACTGGCGGTACCGGATACTGCTGCAAGTCCTGCAGCAGCGATCAGGGTTGCGAATTTTTTCATTTGTCTCTCTCCGAGTGAAAAGTAAAAACTTGTGGTTTCAAACTTCGAGTGAGAGTATTTCAGAATATGCGAATATATGCAATAGCTGTTATTTAATAATTTTAAACGCCAGACTACCTGCCAGCGTCCGGAACAGGAAGGCCAGCTGTTCGTTAATTATTGATTTTTATGGTTATTAAGGAAGCATTAACGCACAAGATAAAAGTGTACTTCTGGTTAACTCCTGAAAATAATAGCCGATAGTCTAGGGTAGATAACAAGCGTTGCAGCGTGCATAGGGGGCCGGCGCGACGTTTTTAACAAAATGACAAGCGGAATAAAGCAACATGGTTAAGGTAAAGCTGCGGGAAGAAGACATACAACTTGGGGTACCGATCGCCTGGAATATCTACAACGCCCGCGGAAGCGTCATGCTGAAAAAGGGTCTACGAATTCATTCCCCTGATCGACTGGAACAACTCCTCAGGTTTGAGCTCTACCGCGATCCGGAAGAACCTGCTGATGCAGCCGCGCAACCAGGTGTGCTGGAGCAATCTGCCAGGGAACTAGAGCAGCACTGCAAACATCCATTCGATACTGTAAATAACATTGCTTCTACCCTGAAAAACAGTTTCCAATCCCTGCTGGTTTGCTCGGCGGACAGTTATCTGCCGATAACCCAGTTAGCATCTGCCATACGCGAACTGACCAGCGAGTCTCCTGATTGCTGCCTGGCGGCAGTCCATCTCTACTACCCGCAAAACTACTCCCTCATGCAACCAGTCTATAGTTCTATCATGTGCGCACTGACTGCGCAGGTACTGGGGTATGACCGGCAAAGAACAGAATCCCTGTGCGCCGCAGCGCTAACTTCGAATCTCGGGATGTTCAAGTTCCAGGACGAACTGAACTGTCAAACAACCCCCTTGAGCGAAGAGCAGCGAGTAAAAATCAGCCAACACCCACAGCGTAGTGTGCAGATGCTGCAAGCTTCGGGACTCGACGACAAGGAATGGCTGGAGATGGTCTTGCAGCATCACGAACGCGACGACTGTTCCGGCTACCCCTTTGGTATAGACAATCAGGTCATTCACCCCGGTTCGAAAATAATAAGCCTGGCGGAGAGCTATCTGGCGATGATATACGATCGCCCTTACCGTGGTCCTGTACACCCGAAAATCGCTCTGAAAGAAATTTACAAACTTGCCAACCCGGATGACCAGACATCATTCCTGGCATTTATAAAGACCCTGGGAATTTTCCCGCCCGGAACCTACGTAAAGCTGGAGAATGGCGAAATAGCCGTGGTAACCGCTCACTCGGAAAAAGATTCGTTCAAGTGCCGGGTAATCAGCATTTGTGACAGGAACGAACAACCTTTGAAAATACCGGTTCTACGCAACACCGCTGCGGCCGGCTGCGCTATCAGTAACACTTACGAGTTCGAAAAAAAACCGCATCTGGACATCAGCAAACTATTTAGCGCAAAAACTGCCGCCGCCTGAGGCCTGACCAGCCTGGCGAGAAACAGGCTCAGTGCACTGAATGCTGGTCATCGGCACAATGCCTGCGCATACAGGAAACCATGTAGCTCAGCAGTACACCAACTGCAATAAGAAAAGCCCCTGCCGTCATAATATTTCTGGAGCTCGCGGGAAGATCCGCAGCAGACAATGTCAGCCATGTAACGAAGGCGATAAAACTCGAGATAAACAAAACCATCAAATAGGGCCAGGGGTTACGACGACATTTTCCACATAGATTAAACACTCAACCAACCTCCCTGATCAATAAATCGGGTTACGCAACACAGAATGTATCGTTATGGGCCAGAACAACACATTGACGCCGATCAATTAATCAGCCGACAGTGCCTTCCACAAGACCCCGGCAGCAGAATATTAGCAATTAATTATTACTGCAATTGGGCAGGTGTATATTTCTCTCGACCACGAAAAAGCCGCCTACCTTTGCGGGGTAAGCGGCTTCTAAATCGTTCGCATTCAGCAGAATTCAGGACATCCGCTGTTCCTGCTTCTCGTACCATTGGGCACCAAAAAATCCGGCGAGAAACACCGCTGCACAAATAAACCCATATACGGTAACAACATCAAATGTAGCGGCCTTGCCCATAAACTCAATCTCAAATGCACCTACGTGAAACATATTCTGCCCTCAATGCTTTAATTCCTCAGAGAATCGCGCCGTGCAATAAACTGGTGTACTGGCGCTTCTGAACAAGGCAACGGCAGGCAGCCATATTACTTAATCAGGATATCCTGATGCAGCAAGCTCAGGAGTTTTATTTCTTTTTTATCATAATCTTACCCAACCTTATAAATACCACTTATTGTCCCGAAATGGTCGCCTCAAGGAGCATCCAAACCAGTCGCTAACCGCTTGACCATAAAAAATATGCGCAAACCCGCTCGAATAATGGAGTAAAGCATGGCTCTTGCCGCCAAGTTTCAGTCGCTGCTGAATAGCTGCCAGGAAATGGAATTTAGTCACCTGCGTCCGCTGATGGATCGCATGTTCGAAAATGCCGATGTCGCTTTACTGGATTTTGCCGAAAAGGCAGAAAGCAATGTGGCTCAAGCTGTATTTTTTGAGGCCATGAATGAGGTTCGAAAAAAACGCAACAGTATCGAACAACATTTCTACGCCGAATTAAAGAACGGTTTCGCGATTTTCCCGGCCAGACCGGACTACTCTGAGCAAAAAGACGGACAAAGCACCCGGCTGGATGACCTGTCGCTGATAGACACAGACGAGGTTGAAACACATGTCGCAAGCCAAAATGCTGCCGGCAAACTTGCGAGCCGCATTATGGATCGCATATTCGCGCTCAAACAGCGCCTTGCTGTATTAAACGGTGGTAATGCCATCGAGGAAAACCAGATACCCGGGGGACCAGCCTGGCTGGCAACCACCTTCCAGCGCTCCGTTGAACAGCTGGAGTTGGAAAACAAGGTCCGCCTGGTATTCATAGCGCTGTTCGACAAGTACGTCCTCAGCCACTCAGATGCCCTGTTCGACGAGTATAACAAGCGACTGATTGATGCCGACATCCTCCCCAACTTGCGATACGAAGTGCGGAAACAGGCTGGCAGCGTTGAGATTATTGAACGCCATGTCAGTGAAGACGAAAACGTGGACGAGGGGGCCGCAGACACAGACACTTTCGAGCAAGCTCATGAATCCTCGCCGTCAGAGCTTGGCGACGAGCTATTTGGTCGCATATGTGAACTGATGTCCGGACGTGCCAGTGTAAGTCAGGGTGCATCAACTGCGCACGGCAATGTCTCACCGATACGTGGCAACAGCATGGATAGTATCAGTTATAACAACGCGGGCACCACCGGATATAACAACGCGGGCAACACCGGATCGACGCTGGCAAGCCAGATCAGTAGCCTGCAAAACGATTTACAAAGTTCTGGCGCGGGCAACTCGAGCGCAGAATTTATCGAAAACATTGAAATCGATGAAAACCTGATAAATGTGCTGCAAGGTACGCTTGCCGACGAGCGGGAAAAGATATTCGGTGCGATCGACCGACGCCAGCTGCCAGCGGCAGATGCCAATGTCATTGAACTCGTCGGGATGATGTTTGAGTACATGCTGCAGGAAGAAGACCTTCCCAATTTGGTCAAGGCCCTGCTAAGCCGGCTGCATACACCCATGCTGAAGGTGGCCGTGATCGATAAAAGCTTCTTCACTCATACAGGCCACTCCGCACGTAAATTACTTAACGATATGGCCAGAGCCGGGAAGCGCTGGGTGGATGAGAGCAATATTGATCGCGGCATCTTCCCCAAGATGCGGGAAATCGTGGACAAGGTCATGTCGGACTTCAAGGAGAACGTCGAATTGTTTGACGACGTGCTGGAAGACTTCACCAAAACTGTTAGCGAGCTGGACCAGCGAGCCAAACACGTTGAAGAGCGCACAAATGAAGCTGCTAATGGCCAGGAAAAACTGCAGGCAGCACGGGGCCGCGCCCAAAAAGAAATCCGCATTCTGACACAGGGCAAGCCTGTCGTTGAGGCCGTGCATGAATTCCTGCAAGGTATCTGGGCAGATAAACTGACTTTCCTGTTGTTACGTAATGAACGGGGCGATGAAAGTCCCGCCTGGCATCAGAGCATTGGTCTTGCTGAACGCATTGTTGAGTTCTCAGTTGCACCTGAAAACAATGAACAGCGCGAGAATCGACGCCGGAAACTGGATGGACTGCAACAGGAGATACGCGAAGCAACCCAAACACTTCAAAAACCGGACAAGGAAAAACTGCTGAGCGCACTGTTCGATTCCCAGATGCTGGCCTTGGATACAAACGCAGAACAAGCCACTGTTGTTGCGCCGGTCGAACCTGAACCTGAAGAGACTTCCGAGCCAGCGTCAACACCAGAACAACTGGCCATGCTGGAACAATTAAAAGCCATCCCCTTCGGTACCTGGTTCGAATTCCGGAAACCAGGCAAACCTGGCAAACGTGCCAAGCTATCCTGGCGCAGCACCGTTACTGAAAAATTCATGTTTGTCGATCAGATGGGTGTCAAGGCTACCGTGATCTCCATGCACGATCTGGCCAACTGCATGATTGATGGACGTGTTCAAATTGTACAGGTAGAGAAAAAACCGTTCGTAGACCGGGCGCTTAACGCCATCTACCGTATGCTGGATCACGCCGCCTAGGCGCATCAGAAGAACGACTGTTACAGGAGCACAGACCATGACCGCCAATACCATGCACGACGATCAACGCCATAGTCGCCGGGTCAGCATACCTGAGCAACCGAAGATCTACGACGCGCATAGTGGAGAAGTCATTGGCGAACTGGTAAACCTGTCGTCTGACGGTCTTATGGCCGCCAGCGGCGAGTGCATTTGCCGTGGCTCGATCTGTCAGGTGCGAATCCCGCTAATCAAAGGCAAAAAACTGGTAGACATACATGTGGGCATGGAAAGTCTCTGGTGTGAAGATGCCAACAGCTCAGGAACCTACTGGACCGGTTTTCAGATTATCGATATCTCACCGGAGGATCAGCTGATCCTGGACGCAATAGTCGGAATCTAGCCGTTATCCGCCTCGACCAGATGATCGAGTTCGGCGTCCATATGCATCTCGGTTAGCTCCATAAAACTGCCAACCCATTTTCCATCAATAGCAATCTGCGGCACGGTGCGCGCACCATTGGTCAGCCGCGACATTTCAACAAGCCCGGCACGATCCTGATCGACCCGAACTTCCTGAAACGGTATGCGCCATTTGGCCAAAAGCTTTTTGGTTTTATCACACATCGGGCAACGCCCCGTGCTATAGACTTTTACCCTGGCCATGTCAGCTCCCGACCGTTAATGATGAACGGAATATCAGGCATCTTCGTTTGCCCGGGTTTCAAGCAACTGCTGCCACACGGATGCACCACCAGAGGCACCACTAATAGCCTCCAGCCGACCACGGTGCGCCTCCAGCTCACCGGCAGTAGCACGAATCACGGGGATCGGTGGCCGGCCAGCGTCCAGACGGCGGATAACCTCCCCTGCCGTTGTATGCTCGGACTCATCCCTGCCGGTACCGAGCAGCAATGATACCTGCCCACCCGTCATTGCCAGATAAACATCGGCGAGAATTTCCGCATCCAGCAGCGCGCCATGCAAGTCGCGATGGGTGTTATCTATTTCATAACGCCTACACAGGGCATCGAGATTATTTTTTTGCCCCGGATGCATCTTGCGCGCCATGGTCAATGTATCCAGGACACTGCACAGTTCACTAAGCTGCTGCCCCTGTTCGCACAGCTTCAGCTCGTTATTGATAAAACCGACGTCAAATGGCGCGTTATGAATAACCAGCTCAGCACCTTCGATGTAGCGCACAAAGTCCTCCACGATATCACTGAACCGTGGCTTGTCAGCCAGAAATTCATCGGTAATACCGTGCACCTCCATGGCTCCGGCATCGATCTCACGGTCAGGTTGCAGGTACTGGTGAAAGCTGTTCCCTGTGAGCCGTCGCCCTACAAGTTCAACGCAACCGATTTCAATAATGCGGTGCCCGTCTGACGGCTCAAGACCAGTAGTTTCAGTATCAAGGACTATTTGTCGCATTTACCTGCTCCATTCACAGCTCATCTATACCACGGTTAGCCAGTTCATCGGCACGTTCGTTCTCTGGATGTCCACTATGGCCTTTCACCCAGTGCCAGGCCACCTCATGCCCATGCACAGCCTGCTCCAGCCGTTGCCAGAGGTCAGCATTCTTGACCGGCTTTTTCGCTGCCGTTTTCCAGCCGCGCTTTTTCCAGTTGGGCAACCATTCGGTAATACCGCTACGCACATAGACGGAATCGGTTGTCAGCGCCACTTTGCACGGCCGGGTCAGACTCTCGATCGCCTGGATCGCGGCCATCAGTTCCATGCGGTTATTCGTGGTCTCGGCATCACCACCGTAAAGTTCTTTTTCATGCCCGCCATAGCGCAGCAACGCTCCCCAGCCACCCGGCCCCGGATTACCACGACAGGCACCGTCGGTAAAAATCTCCACTTCACACATGCCGCGAGACATTCCCATGCCCGGTTTCAGCCACGCCACCGCCGGCGAGCAATGACCGACGTGGCCGCCAGCGCGGCTTGATCGGGGTTAGTGTTGCTACTCGTTTGCGCGCAACCAGCAAATACGACGCTGCGAGCAGCGGCCAGCGTTCATGGTGTAATCGTTGCAAGAGTCTTCCTTCAGAACGTTCCCGACCATAATGCCAGGGTGGATGTGGAAAAATGTAACGTGCCTGGAGCGTGTCAAATCCCAGTAGAGACAGCCAGTCCCGAAGGCGCGGCATACTGACAAACTTCAGCGACCATGGCACTCGTTGCCGCCAGCCAAACAGCAGGCGCTGCAAGCCCCACCAGCCACGCGGATTAAAACCCAGGATAATCAAGTGACCCTCAGCCACGAGACAGCGGTCAATCTCACGCAACACCTGGTGCGGGTCAGCCGAAACATCAAGTACGTGAGGCAGCACAAAGGCATCGACACTGTCTGCCTGCATAGGCAGGGATTCGGCCAACCCCTGGACGGAGGTCTGATTTTCAAGCCCCTGCTGACAGCACGTCTGAACTACGCGGTGAAGAATGCGACTGGCGTCCAGAGCCTCGGGCTGACAAGGCGGGTCCAAAACCACCAGGTGATAGCCGAAAATATCGCCAAGCACTTCGCACAGAGCTTGCCGCTCTGCAACGGCCAGGGCCTCACCCAGTGGTTGGCGGCACCAGGCGCGTAACGACAGCAAGCGATGCCGCGCCGGGACTTGTCGGTCTGAACGGAACATATAATGACTAATATAACCCATCCACAGGTCGCGGCCACACTGGCTTGACGCCCCGTGGCTGGCCTGTCAGCATATCCGCCCATTGAATAAAATACCTTTGCGTTCGCCTGTTTGGGGTTAAATCCGGGCGCTGGCAGCCGATAAGGACTGTATGAATTTCCGAATCCCTGTATTGACAATCTGCAGTGCCATTCTGCTGGCCGCCTGCGCCTCTGCGCCCACGCCCCGGCAGACCGCCACAGAAGCGCCTGCCGATCCGGCGTCTTCCGGGGGCAAAATCGTCGAGATGGCGTCACTGCCAGGCGCAGGCGGCACTCTGCTGGCCTCCGCCCTGCCGGTCACAGGTATCGAAATCGAAAACCTGCCACCGGCCAATCTATGGGTCGCACTGCGCGCAGATTTTAGCTTGCCACGACAGCCTGATAACCAGCGCATACAGGTGCAACGCAACTGGTACATTAAACACCCCAATTACATCGATCGTGTGGCGGAACGCGCCGAACGCTATGCCTGGCACATCCATCAGACACTCGTTGAACGTAATATGCCGGCAGAAATCGCCCTGCTGCCGATCGTCGAAAGCGCCTACGATCCGTTTGCCTATTCACACGGTCGTGCCGCCGGGCTTTGGCAATTCATCCCCGGCACCGGCAAGCGCTTCAAGCTCAAGCAGGACTGGTGGTATGACGGACGCCGTGATGTGGTTGACTCTACCCGTGCAGCACTCGACTACCTGCAGTACCTGCACAAACACTTTAATAATGACTGGCTGCTGGCGTTGGCCGCCTACAACTCCGGTGAGGGCACCGTTGCAAAAGCCGTCCGCAAAAATCGCAAGGCCGGCAAGCCCACGGATTTCTGGTCACTAAAACTCCCCAGGGAAACACGCGCCTACGTCCCCAAACTGATCGCCCTGGCGCAACTGGTCAAGCATCCGGAAAACTATGGTGTTGAACTGCCAGTCCTGCCCAACCAGGCACACTTTAAAATTGTTGATATCGGTGGCCAGATTGACCTCGCAGTCGCAGCCGACCTTGCGGGTATCAAGCTGGATACCCTCTATCGACTGAACCCGGGCTTCAATCAGTGGGCCACCTCACCTGATGGCCCCCACCGGATACTGGTTCCGGCCAACAGTGCGGCCACTTTCCGTCAGGCGATTGCCCAGTTACCACCCAAACAACGGGTACAGTGGAACCGACACAAGATCAAAAACGGCGAGACTCTGAGCCATATCGCCAAGCGTTATCACACCAGCACCGAAGTCCTGCAGGCTGCAAACCAGCTTAACAGCTCGACTATTCGCGTCGGCAAACACCTGATGGTCCCTGTCTCAAGTCAATCACAGGAAGTTTACAAACTTAGCGCGGCACAAAGATTGAACCGCAAACAGAACGCCTCCCGTAAAGGTGTCAAAACCCGCCACGTTGTCTCCAACGGCGATACCCTGTGGGATCTGTCACGTGAGTACAAGGTTGGGGTACGTTCTCTGGCTTCCTGGAACGGTATGGCTCCGGGTGATACGCTGCGCGTCGGCCAGAAACTGGTTATCTGGACCAAGCAGTCCGGCAATAAAAACCTGCATCCCGGCGCCAAGGCAAGAGCCGTGTACTACACAGTTCGAAAGGGTGATTCTCTGGCGCGCATTTCCAGCCGTTTCAAGGTTTCGGTAAGGGATGTACAGCGCTGGAACGGTCTGTCCGCCAACAAGTACCTGCAACCAGGACAACGACTCAAACTGTATGTGGACGTCACCCGCCAGGCCGGCGTCTGAAGATCAGCGGCGGAACTGTACACTACGGCGCACCTGGTTCCAGGCACCCGTTCTACCGTAAAAATTGAGAATGCGATCATTGGTGACGACGGTTGCCGAATAATCCACGACCTGAATTGACTCGGTTTTCTCGCCCGCCTCACGGCGTATACTCTGCCAGCCACCAGCATCAACACCATAGGCAGAAAACCGCTGATTGGTTACCACCACGGCGACAGCATTGCCTGTTTCGTGCTCCTTGATTATCTCCTTGGCCTTCAGCTGCAGGCTGTCAAAACGACCTGCCTTGGTATTGGAAGCAATCACTTCACTGCGTTCAACCACCAGGAAAAGTACTTTTTCAACGTCATCGGCCATAGCGGTCCCGACAGAGAACGCACAAACCAGCATTAACAGTTTTTTAGTTATCATTGGCGTAGTGTTGTGGCAAGGTTTTACCAGTGTACGTGCAGAGGGGCCTGATCCAGTTCCTTGAGCAGCTGATCGAAATTCTTCACTTCCGGCCTCGGCGGATAAGGCAGCCAGTCTCCCTGTGCCCGCGGCACAAATAATTGCCATACTTCGTCCCGGTAACACAGTTTCAGCAACGCCTGTTCTGGCAGTACGCGACCCTTATTATCAAACCTGCCCGAGCGGGCAATCAAAAAACAGTTGTCCACCTCCCGGGTAGACCAGCGGGTTCTGGAATTTGTTCCGCGATTACGCTGGTCGCAATAGGCCTGCAGTTGTTTGCGGGCACGCTGCAATTCCAGCGGCGAGAGATTCACAGCCTTTCCCGCGACAGCACCCGAATCAATGATCCGCGCCCATTGCCTGCGCGCGGCGCTGGGTGGCCTGTCGTTGTTCCAGACTATTTGTGGCGCCTTCCCAGCCCTGCATATGTACACCTACCAAATCCTTTAACAACGCGGTGTGGGCTGACGAATCATTAAGCGCAGGAATATAGCTGTAGCGACCGCCTCCGGCAGACTCGAACAGCTCCCGGTTCTGCATATCGATCTCCTCCAGAGTCTCCAGGCAATCGATACTGAACCCCGGACAGATGATGTCGACAGACTGCAGTTTTTCTCGCCCCAGTGTTTCCAGGGTTTTGTCTGTGTAGGGTTTAAGCCATTCTTCCCGTCCCACGCGCGATTGAAACGTTAGCTGCCATTGAGATTCGTTAAGTCCAAGCTCCTCAGCCAGCAGTCGCGCCGTTTTGTGGCATTCACAAAAATAGGGATCTCCCGAAAGACAGTAGCGTTTCGGAATCCCGTGAAAGGACATCAGCAATTTTTCGGCCTGACCCTGGCTTTCCCAGTGAGTCCGCACACTATCTGCAAGTCCCTTTATATATAGTGGATGATCGTGGTAATTCTGGATCATGCGCAACTCCGGCACCCAGCGCCAACCCTGTAATACCTGCGCTACTCCATCAAAAACACTGGCGGTTGTTGTCGCCGAATACTGCGGATACATCGGTACCACCAGCA
>JBHPFC010000018.1:0-41885 GCA_042576405.1 Pseudomonadota bacterium
TACGAAAGTATATTCAGCACCGGTTGCGGCGCGCCGGGGGAAACCCGGAACTGTTTACCGATGCAGCCTGCAGTGCTGTGTATCAGGAAAGTGCCGGCATTCCGCGCCGGGTAAACCGGCTTTGTGAGCTGTGCCTGGTTTACGGGTGTGCCGAAGAGCATTTGTCTATTGATGCTGAACTGGTCAGCCGGGTCTCCGAAGATCAACGCCAAGGGCGGTTGCTGAGTGGACAGGAAGTCGCCAGCCAGGAAAGCTCCCAAACATCGTCTCGCATCGACGCGGCGCCCGCCGGCAAGGAGGTGCTGGCGTCAGAATCAGCAGTGCATGATGACTCCGGTCCGGAGAAACGTCCTGCCACTGGAGTGTCTGTTGCATCGCAGGACATTGTCAATGAGATGTCCTCGGTCTTTTTAGCGAAGCAGGGCAGTGGTAATTCTTCGTCCGCCGAAGAGTCGCCTCCTGCCGATACCGTTACCGAATTGCACAAACTGGTAGTGAATGCAGAAAAGCAACAGCAGTCCTCCAAAGGAGAACGCAGTGCGCTGTGGCTGTTGGTCGGTATAGCTGCGATGGTTGGAATCACTGGTTGGATGACTCGTGATTTGTGGATGGGTGATGGACTGATATCTGCGGAGTCAGGGCCGGTCGCAAAATTTGTGCATACCTTGATACCGCGTGATCATGGCGAAGCTATCGAGTCGGTTTCTGTTGAAGCTACGGCGGATCCGGCACACAGCAAGGCAGAACATCTGGCAGGTTCGCAGGAAGAAGACGGGCAGCTGGAGGCGGAAGAAGCCAGACAGCTGGAGCTGGAACGCAAAGCGGAGCTGCAGCGTAAGGCAGAACGTCTGGCACGTTTGCAGGAAGAAGCCCGGCAGCTGGAGGCGGAAGAAGCCAGACAACTGGAGCTGGAGCGTAAAGCGGAGCTGCAGCGTAAGTCAGAACGTCTGGCGCGTTTGCAGGAAGAAGCCCGGCAGCTGGAGGCAGAAGAAGCCAGGCAGCTGGAGCTGGAACGAAAAGCGGAGCTAGAGCGTAAAGCAGAGCTGAAGCTGGAACGCAAAGCTGAGCTAAAGCGTAAAGCCGAGCTGGAGCGTAAAGCAGAGCTGGAGCGCAAGGCAGAGCGACAGCGTAAAGCAGAGCTGCAACGTCAAGCGGATTTGGAACGCAAGGCAGAGCGACGGCGTAAAGCAGAGCTGCAGCTTAAAGTAGAGCAGGAACGCAAGGCAGAGCGACGGCATAAAGCAGAGCTGCAGCGTCAAGTAGAACTAGAGCGCAGAGCAGAGCGACAGCGTGAGGCCGAGAGACGGCGCAAAGTAGAGAGTCAGGCGCGTTTGCAGCAGGAAGCCCGGCAGCTGGAGGCGGAAGAAACCAGGCAGCTGGAGCTGGAGCGTAAAGCGGAGCTGAAACGTAAGTCAGAACGTCTGGCGCGTTTGCAGGAAGAAGCCCGGCAGCTGGAGGCGGAAGAAACCAGGCAGCTGGAGCTGGAACACCGGGCGCGTCAGGCGCGGCAAGATACCGCTGAGGCCGGTAAAGTAGTCAATCAGGTGACCGCAGTCTCACCTTAGATTGACAATACAGCCGGCCAGCAGCGATGCATAGCAGACAGTCAAGTAACAATTATTATCTATTAACTACAAAGAGTTGCGGCGTTTTTCTTGAAACATTATAACCGGTAACAAAAAACGGGCCCGAAGGCCCGTTTTTCAACAGCGAGTGGTGGCTTGTTACTTTCCAGTCCAGCTCGAGTAGTTGTCCATGTTCTTGGCCTTGCCGTCTTCATAACCGGCTTCATAGGCTTCTGAGGTGTGTTGTTCTTCACGTGGCGGGTTCATGACATAGCCGCTCTGCCAGCCTTCCAGGTAGTCAGCGTTGACAGATTCTGCTTCCATCTTGGTGGTAAAATCATAATAAGCTTGATTCATTGTTGCGATCTCCTTCAACAAGGTGTCTTAAAGGTAAATTCTAAGTGGGAGCGCAACAGGCGCACTGCTGTCCCGGTTCATGGCGCGGGAGTATACCGCTATATCAGGAAATCTCTATATATCCCCACCGGGATAATACCCTCCGCAACATAAGGGATAAAAGTAAATCCCGACTAATTTGGTAAGGAAAGACCAACTCTAATATAATGCGCTCTTTTTTTCGGGGAGAGACCGATGTCCGATGCCAGTGAGTCCACCAATGATGAAGTTGATTTCGCCAGCGGAATGTCAGCTTTCGAAGCCAAGCACTTTTCCCGTGCGGCCCAGCTTTTATCCCCGTTTGCCGATCAGGGTCAGCCTGAGGCCCAGCACCGACTCGCGATTATGTACCAGAATGGTCTCGGCGTCGCTCAGCACGATGCACTGGCGGTGCGCTGGATGCGGGCTGCAGCGGAGAATGGCTATGCCGTTGCCCAGCACGGTTTGGGTTTCATGTACCTGGAAGGTGAGTGTGTTGAAAAGGATCCGTCCCAGGCCGTAGAGTGGTTCCAGAAGGCCGCTGACCAGGGGCTGGTGGGTTCCTTGACGACACTGGCCATGATGTATGAGGAAGGTAACGGTGTACCACAGGATATCGACAAGGCGAACGAACTCTACCGCGCTGCGGGATTTGAGAGATAGACCGGTACAGGTAGGCGGTCAAAGCCATATTGACGGGTTTCGAGACTGATGGAACTCTCCGCCGAAGATGCTCTGCGCCTGAACGTTCTGCTCGCCAATCAGTTACAGGCTGTACGTATCGATGAATCCTCGATGCGGGTGCACGCACTTTCTGACGCAGGTGAAGCCAGTGTCAGTCTGAACCCTCGTGGCCGGGATGATCAGTACCTGAAAAAAGTGCGCGAGCTGCTCTCCAGCCAGATTCTGGGTTCTCCCGGTGGCTACCCGGTGTTTCTCCGTCGCTGGACGCGAATGGGACAGGCGCGCGATGACAATCTGGAACAGCTGCTGCTGCTTGGTGAACCAGAGGCCGTGGTCGCCGTAGTGCATGCCCATGGACTTACAGACGAAATCGCCCGACGCGCCTGGTGGGCCATGCCAGTCGCTGATAATGCCCGGCGTATGCTTGAACGAGACTGCGTGGTTAACGGTGAAATGGGGAGCGAGTTGGCCGAATATCTGATCGAGTATCTGCCGTTTGAAACCGAACATCGCGCCATGGTCGACACCGTCCGTCTGGTCCTTCAACCCGGTTTGATCGATAGCGATATGCGCGACAGGTTATGGCGCCAGGCCAAACGCAAGAATTCCTATTTTGTGGGGTTCATGGACGCCATTCCGGACAGCCTCCCCGAAGAAGGGCGCGCACGTGCGGATGCTGACAATTTGCAGCAACGCCTGCAAACACTGGTGGAGGCAGGCAATCCGGTAGCCAGGCAGTTGTGTCGCTGTGTCAGCGAGCGGGGACAGGTATTTTTGAAAACGGCGGAGTTGGTGATGAAAAAGCCCAACAACCAGGATGTTGTCATCGATTTTCTCGTCGCAGTGCAGCACTATTTCGCCGACGTGTGCCCCAATAATGATCCGGCGGCGGACATGGATACAATCGTTAGCGATGCAGAAGCGTTGCTGGAAGTGCCGGGTGTTTGCCCCACGACTACCGCCGTGCAGGAAGTCTTGTCAACAGTGCCCGAATGCAGGCACGATGTAAAAGCCATGCTGGCATTGTCATGGATTTGTGAGCCACTGATGAATCCGATTTTTGCGCGTACCGATGCCATTGGTTCGGTAATGCGCAAAAAAATTGAACCGGTCACTACACCTATTCAGCACCAGCTTGACCAGCTGCTCGGCAAAGCCGGTTAACAGTTTATGCATGTATTTAAATAGCAGGTTGTATAGCTTATGTCAGAAGTGATTATGTATTGCACCCGTTTTTGCCCCTATTGTTCCAGTGCAGAACGTTTGCTTGATAGCAAGGGGGTTGAGATTAACAGGATTGCTGTCGATCATGACCGTGACCTTTGGAATAAAATGGAACAGTTGACCGGGCGCAATACGGTGCCGCAGATTTTTATCGGTGACTATCATGTTGGCGGCTACGATGATCTCGCCTTGCTCGAGCGTGAGGGGCAGCTCGACAAACTGCTGGAACCTGTCCTGAAGGCCAGCCAGACCTGAGGTTTTATTGCAGTGGATTTTTTCCCCATATTTATGGACCTGGAAGGTCGGGACTGCCTGGTAGTCGGCGGTGGCAGTGTGGCAGCCAGAAAGGCGAGGTTGTTGGCGCGTGCCGGTGCACGCGTGGAAGTCGTGGCGCCGACACTTTGTGAAGCATTGCAAAAGCAGCTCGATGCAGGCGAGGTTACCCATAGCCAGCGGGAATTCGAGGATGCTGATGTAGCCGGTAATGTGCTGGTTATTGCCGGCACCGACCAGCAGACAGTGAACCAGCGGGTGTCGGAGCTTGCCAAACAACAGAACATCCCTGTCAATGTCGTCGATCAGCCCGAGTTGTGCAGTTTTATCGTGCCATCCATCATTGACCGTTCACCTGTGCAGGTGGCGGTGTCTACCGGTGGGCATTCGCCGGTACTCGCGCGCCTGTTACGCGCACGCCTTGAAAGCTATGTGCCGGCAGCCTACGGTCGTCTGGCGAAGCTGGTAGAGAGTTTCCGGGACCAGGTCAAAAACCGCTTCAGTCGCGTTGAACAGCGACGTCAATTCTGGGAGAACGCCTTGCAGGGGGAAGTTGCCGAGTTATTGTTTGCCGGGCGCGACGATATTGCCCGCGATCAACTGCAAAGTGCGCTCGACAACACCGAAGACGATCCGCATCCCGTCGGTGAGGTGTATCTTGTGGGTTCAGGACCGGGCGATCCCGACCTGTTGACGTTCCGTGCATTACGCTTGTTACAGATGGCCGATGTGGTGGTTTATGACCGCCTGGTAGCACCGCCCATTATGGATCTGGCGCGTCGTGATGCCGAGCGTATCTACGTCGGCAAAGAGCGCGATAATCACGCGCTTTCACAGGAAAATATCAACCAGTTGCTGGTTCGCCTCGCGAAAGAAGGTAAAAGGGTCGTGCGCCTGAAGGGCGGTGACCCGTTTATATTTGGCCGCGGTGGCGAAGAGATTGAAACACTGATGGAAAATGGTGTGACTTTCCAGGTGGTGCCGGGGATTACCGCGGCATCAGGTTGTGCTACCTATTCAGGTATTCCACTGACGCATCGTGACTATGCACAGTCGGTGGTATTTTCTACCGGGCATCTTCAGGATGGCACCGTTGATCTCAACTGGAAGGCACTGGCGCACACCAATCAGACCATCGTGTTCTATATGGGGCTGCATGGTGTCCGCATTGTGTCAGAGCAGCTGATTGCACATGGTCTGCCGGCCACCACACCGGTAGCACTGGTACAGCAGGGCACAACGCAAAATCAGCGTGTCATTGTGACCCAGCTGGACAAACTCGAACAGACAGTCAAGGATGAAGCCGTCAAGCCACCCACTATCATCATTGTTGGCAATGTTGTAGAACTGCATGAGAAACTGGCGTGGTTCAAGCCGCTGCCCGGCGCAGACCCAAGGCCTTTTGGCGGTACTCCGCATGCCTAGAACATTCATGCAGGGCTTGAATGGAAGCTGACTTCTGGCATCAACGCTGGCAGGACAACCTGATCGGTTTCCATCAGCACGAGGTTAATCCGTACCTGCTGGAATACTGGCCACAGCTTGAACTCGAGGAGAGCGGTGGAGTGCTGGTTCCACTGTGTGGCAAGAGCCTGGATATGCGCTGGCTTGCCGAACGGCATAACGTGCATGGTGTTGAACTGAGCCCGCAAGCTGTGGAAGATTTCTTTGCGGAACAACAGTTACAGTCCAGCCGGCGCGAAGCAGGCGGATTCAGCGTTTGCGAAGCCACCGGGATTACCCTTTACTGCGGTGACTTCTTTAACTTGTCGTCGGCAGTGCTTGGCAATATAAGTGCGGTTTATGACCGCGCTGCCCTGATCGCTTTACCACCCGTCATGCGCGCCAGGTATGTCAGTCACCTGAATAGCCTGTGTCCTGCAGGAACGCAGATGCTGCTGGTGACCATGGCTTACAACCAGGCTGAGATGGACGGGCCGCCTTTCTCGGTGGAAGACGCGGAAGTTCATGAGCTGTTCGGTGCACACTGGCGGGTGGAACGGCTAAGAGAGGATGACATCCTCGAGAATGAAGCCAAATTCCGCGAGCGCGGGCTTGGCCGACTCAGTGAGAATATCTATCGGCTTCGCAAAAACTGACGTCAATTTCTGGCGATTGTCTCGGAACATTCTAGAATTACCCATTAAGCACTTGAATCTCAATTATTTCTGGCGCCTGCCGTTACAGGGCCTGAATTCCGGAGATCGCCGGGGTTCGCCAGTAATGCTCGTATTAACAATGGGTTAAAAGGATGTTTCGGCATGAACAGGACTTTTCGCGCTAATCCCGCCGCTCGCTGGCTGATATTGCTGTCAGTCTGCCTGTCTCTCCTCGGTTTTACGCAGTCGACGCGTGCACAAGCCACTTCCGGCGGTGTAGACGCCGTGCTCGTCATGGACAGTTCCGGGAGTATGGCGAAGAACGACCCCAAAAAACTGCGCGTGCCCGCGGCCAAGCTGTTCATGTCACTGCTGGGTGAAAAAGATCGCATTGGACTGGTCAGTTTCAGCGACAACGGTTACCCGGTTTTGCATCTGAGTTCGCCGGGGCCGAAAAACAACGCACGCATTCTGGCGTCGGCCGACAAGGTTTCTTCCAAAGGTGTGTATACCAATCTTCATGCCGCGCTCACCAAGGGTGTAGCGATGCTCGACAAGGAAGGCCAGGACGGCCAGGAAAAAATGCTGGTGCTGATGTCTGATGGCCGGATGGACGTTGGCAACACGGACGAAGACTGGGCGCTCACACAGAAAATTCAAGGTGAGCTGCTGCAGTCTATAAAAGACAAAGGTATCAAGGTATACACCATTGCCTTTACCGAAGCTTCCGATGTCGACCTGTTGAAAGAAGTTGCGGTCGAAAGTGGTGCCCTGTTCAAGCTCGCACGCAGTGACAAGGATCTGCATGAAGTCTTTAGCGCGATTTTCGAGAGCGCCAAGAATCCGGATATGTTGCCTGTCGAGGGTGGCGAGTTTGTGGTCGACGAATCTATTGAGGAAGTCACCATCGTTGCCTCGAAGGAGCGCGAGGATGTACGCATTTACCTGCAGTCCCCGGATGAGAAAAAATTAGGCGCGGATGATGTCAGTGATTCGCTGAAGTGGTTCATGTCCAGTCACTTCGACATGATCACAGTGCGCAATCCCACGCCGGGTACCTGGAAGCTGTTGTTCTCCGCGGGCAGGAATCGCGCCTACATCGTGACCAATATGGCACTGATGCATAACCCCCAGGAACCCCACCTGGCAGTCGGCGAAGACATGGTGCTGGAGTCCTGGCTTGAACAGGACAGCAAACTGCTCGACAAGGAAGCGGTGCTCACCAATACGCGTTTTGTTATGAAAATAGAGGCGCCTGACGGTGCTAAAGCCAATTTTGATCTGTTCGACACAGGGCAGTATGGCGACAGCAAGGTCGCCGATGGTGTGTATTCCAATACGCTGTCTTATGAGAACCCTGGTTCCTACAAGATAGATATCATTGCCGAGAGCGCGACGTTCAAACGTCAGAAAACAGTCCACTTTGAAGTTGCGCCACCACCGGTCAGCCTGGGTGCGCCAGTCCCGGCCGAAGAGAAGCCTGTCGCTGAAGCGCCGCCGGAGCCTGAGTCCGAACCAGAACCTGTTGCACCCGAGCCCGAGGAAAAAGTAGAAACGGATGCTGCTGATGAAACAGACGTAGTGGAAGATGAGGAAGCCGCATCGGCAGAAGAGCCAAAAGCCAAAAAGAAAGGCATCAATATGGGTCTTGCCATCGGGATGTTTGTTGGCGTCAACGTGCTGCTGGGATTAATTGGCTTTGGTGTCTGGTGGTTCCTCAAAAAGCGTAAGCAAAAAGCCGCCGCCGCAGAAGATGAGGAAGACGAGGCAGAAGACGAGTAGAACCCGCTCAGGCTCATAGAACAGACAATGGAAGAACTACAGATCAGTCCTTATTTGTTTTTCGGCGCACTTGAAATGGCGATGCTGTTCCTTGTTGTTGCGCTGGCGTTCTTTATTCGCAGTAATCTTCTGGGCGGGAGAATCACGGAACTGCAAAAGGCGCTAAAGAAGGCCGGGGACGTCGAGTCGCCGGAACCGGTCCGCTACGACCAGTATTTGCGGGATGAGGTTGTGCGCAACCAGGCCTTTATAGACCAGGCTGCGGCTTCCGAAGATGATGAAGAAAAGAAAGCCGGTGAACTGCTTCTGATGCGTAAGCAGTTTCTGGAGCTGGAGGTCGAGGCAGCCGCCCTCGAGGGTAACCCCGTAGAGTTCCAGAATCGCCTTATGGCGGGCATGAGTGAGTTGATTGAGCAATTGCGTCCGGAGCCGGAGACTGTCACAGAAACAGTCACCGAAACGGTTGAAGAGTCTGTGGTCAACGGCGCTGGAGAAAGCGCTCAAGAAGATGCAGCACGCTCCCAGCTGGATACCCATGATGAAGAATTCGATCGCCTGAAACAGGTTATTAATAATCAGCATGAAGCGATGGCAGCCCTGCGTGCCGAACTCCAGGCGCGTGAGTCAGAAATTGAAGACCTTGATGTTATTCTTGCCAAGCTGGATGAATTCGAGCGGCACGACGAGCAATTACAGGGCTGTCTGGATGTGCTGGAGAAGGAAAACCAGCGCTTGAAAGAGGCCCATGGCAGTCAATCGCCGTCTGCTACCGGATCCGGTGCCAGGATAGAGCCCATGGATCCGGCGCAGTTGACTGGCCTGAAATCCATGCTTGGTGACCAACAACAGACGATCCACAATTTGCAGTCCTTGCTGCAGGAGCTGGCACCCGATGCGAGTAAAGCGAAGGAGCTTGAACAGGCAATAGCCAATATCGAAAGGGCCAACCTGGAACTCGACAGTTGTGTGGCTGTGCTGGAAGACGAGAACACCATGTTGCGTGCCGAGCTTGAAGCCATTAACGCCCAGCTCGAACAGCAGGAACTCGAAGAAAAGGCGGCGGAAGCAGCAGCGGCAGAGATCGAAGATGACCCGGGTATCGAAATTGATACCGGTGACAGCGGGACAGAGTTGTCAGCGGACGATGAAAAACACCAGCTTGAAATCAAGGTGGAAGAGCTCGAGGCACTGGTTGAATTCAAGGATGCGGCTATAGAAGAGCTTGAGAAACAATACAGTAGCCTTGAATCCAAATACATGGCCATCAGCGGCGAGAAAGCAGTCGACTGATTCCGACTGTTGCCTGTCGCCGACAGTCATCATATCTACCCTAAAATCTCTACGCAGGTATACTAGGTCTTTTGCCGACTGCGGGTCGGCTAATTGACCCGGGTAGCTGTGTTGAATGGCAGTCAAAAAACGAACCAGCCGCAAACGTACAAGCAAGAAGAAACGGCGGCGCAGCAAGCGTAAAAAATTCCCCTGGGGAAAATTGCTCATTAGTCTGCTGGTAATACTGGTTGCCTATGTCGCGTATCTTGATTTCCAGGTTTACCGCAAGTTCGAGGGTAACCGCTGGTCTTTGCCTGCGCGTGTTTACGCGCGGCCCCTGGAGCTGTATGCCGGCCAGTCTCTAAGCGCCGAACAGTTTGCCGCAGAATTGCGCGCGCTGGGGTACCGTTTCGTCAGTTCGCCGCACCGGGCGGGTGAAGTCAGTCGCAACAGCGGGCGTTTTCAGTTGATCAGCCGGCCTTTTGACTTCTGGGATGGACGCGAAAAATCGCGCCCGCTGCGTGTCAGCTTTTCCGGACCCTATCTCGATCGCCTGCAGAACGATCGTAATGGCAAGGATGTCGCGCTGGCACGGCTGAATCCGCTGGAGATCGGTAGCATCCATACGGCCAGACAGGAAGACCGTATCCTGCTGCAGCTCGATGAGGTGCCGGATAACCTGATAGCGGCATTGATTGCTGTGGAAGACCGCAGTTTCTATGATCATATGGGCATCTCACCACGTTCAGTCGCGCGAGCATTCCTGGTGAATATTCAATCCGGACGCGTGGTGCAGGGCGGTAGCACGCTAACCCAGCAGCTGGTGAAAAATTTCTTTCTCAGCAACAAGCGTAGCCTGGGGCGCAAGGCCAATGAAGCCATCATGGCGCTGCTGATTGAAAGGCGCTATGAAAAAGAAGAAATCCTCCAGGCTTATCTGAACGAGGTCTACCTGGCGCAGGACGGCCAGCGCGCCATTCACGGTTTTGGACTGGGAAGTCGTTTTCTTTTCCAGCGACCCCTGGACGAGTTGACGACCGCACAACTGGCGTTGCTGGTGGGTATGGTCAAGGGGCCATCGTACTATAATCCGCGGCGCCATACGGAACGCGCCCTGGAACGCCGTAACCTGGTGCTCAGTGTCATGCATGAACAGGGGATTATTACTCGTGCAGAGTATCAGAAGGCCCGGCAGGAACACCTGGGGCTGGTAAACGCAGCCACCGGAACCAGCAAGACTTTCCCGGCATTCCTTGATCTGGTGAGGCGTCAGCTGCGCAGGGACTATGCGGAAGATGATCTGGTCAGCGATGGGTTACGCATTTTTACCAGCCTTGATCCGCAGGTGCAGTGGGCTTTGCAAAAAAGTCTCGAGCAGCGCAGTCGTCCGTTGCTGAAAAAACATCCTGAACTTCAGGGGGCCGGGCTGGTGACGGATGCCGCTAACGGCGAGGTGCTGGCGCTTGTCGGTGGCCGACAGGCGGGCTTTGCCGGTTTCAACCGTGCGCTGGATGCGCGTCGACAGGTGGGCTCGTTGATCAAGCCGGCGGTGTATCTGGCAGCACTTGAACACCCGGGCAAATTCAGTCTGGCAAGCCTGCTCAATGATGAACGGCTCGAATATGAAGACCATGGCAAGCTCTGGGCGCCGAATAATTACGACCGCAAATCGCATGGTGAAGTGATGTTGTACCAGGCGCTGGCCCAGTCGTACAACATCGCTACGGCACGTCTGGGCCTTGGGCTTGGAGTCAGCAAAGTGGTGTCGACACTGCGGCGGCTGGGTGTCGATGCGCCACTGAATCCGTATCCATCCCTGTTCCTGGGCGCAACCGACCTGAGTCCGCTGGAAGTTACACAACTGTATATGAATTTCGCCAGTGGTGGGTTCAAGGTGCCATTGCGCAGTATTCGCTCAGTACTGGATGCCGACGGCACCCAGTTACAGCGCTATGATCTCAGCGTTGAACGGGTCATCAATCCGGCGCCGGCGTTTCTCATTCACAATGCGCTGCAGAAGGTGGTCGCCGAGGGCACAGCTCGAGGCCTCAACAGCCGGTTTTCCGGTGAACTTGGCCTGGCTGGCAAAACCGGCACTACCAATGATCTGCGCGACAGCTGGTATGCCGGTTATGACGGCGAAAAACTCGGCGTTATCTGGATGGGGCGTGACGATAACGAACCCATGGGCCTGACTGGCGCCAGTGGGGCCATGCAGGTCTGGTCAGGTTTGTATGCGGCCGCGGGCGTAACCCCGCAACTAATGCCCATGCCCGAGAACGTGGTTTTGCACTCGGTGCTGGCAACTACTGGTGGTCTGGCCGACAACGGTTGCGACGATACCGTACAATTGCCTTTTATTGAGTCCGGCGTATTGCCGCCGCAGGCACCCTGTGCCGGCGGGAGTGCGCCGGACTGGTTACCAGAGTGGTTAAGATGAAGCGTCTGCTGTTGCCCCTGTTTCTGTTCCTGAGTGCCTGTACCACCGCGCCGCGACAATCTTTGCCGCCGGTAATCGATGGGCGTACCGGCGAAGCGGTGCCGGAGCCGGACAGACCCTTACCTTCAGAGACTGAGCCGGCGCCGATTGCTGTGCCGCAAAAACCCGTTGGTAGTGGCGGTGCCGTCGTAGCGTTGCTGGGGCAGGCGGATCGCTACCGGAGTTCCGGTGACAGCAGTAACGAAGCGGCTACGGTTGAACGTGCCCTGCGCATCGAGCCGGGCAATGCCCGCTTGTGGAGCCGGCTGTCGGCTATTCGCCTGGAGCAGGGACGGCCACAGCAAACCGAGCAGCTGGCGTTGAAATCCAATGCTCTGGCAAAGGGTGACCAGCGCCTGCAGGCGACGAACTGGCGTCTGATAGCGCGTGCCCGCTGGGCATTGAATGATTCGGATGGAGCGCGCCGGGCCGAGCGCAAGGCCAGCGATTTGGGCGGTTGAGCCTTGATATGTGTACAATCGCTGCTAACTAGGGGCAAGACCCGGTACTGACAAGCGATAACTCAAAAAAGTGGGCGTCTACAGCAAAGACAAATTAATCGCCGAGGCGCGCCGTCTCGCCGCCGAATTCTGGCGCACCACGGGCAAGCCTCTGCCCGGGGTGAGTGGTGAAATCGCTGACTACGATGCCGCTGCACTCCTCAATCTGGAGCTCTGCGAAGATCGCACCGCGGGTTACGATGCCGTGGGCCGCGGTAGTCGCGATGGCAAACGTGTCCAGATCAAGGCGCGTGTCATTTTTGACGAAGAAAAATCCGGCCAGCGTGTGGGCCAGCTCAAGCTGGAAAAGGAGTGGGACAGTGTTTTGCTGGTGATCATGGATGACAGCTACGAGGCGGTTGAAATTTATGAGGCCGAGCGTGATGACATCCTCGACAGCATGGATGAGGCAGGCAACAGCAATCGTAAAAAACGTGGTGCCATGAGTGTCGCTCGCTTCAAAATAATCTCCCACCTGGTATGGACCCGGGACGAAGGCGAAATCGAGGATGAGATCTGGGATAACCAGTCCGGCGTGTGATTCTTGAGCGCCAGTACAGATTTCCAGGATAACAACCTGCATGCCGCTGAGTGCCTTGGCGCCGATGGTGCGTTGGCCAGCGAGGTGCCAGGCTTCGCACCCCGTCCCCAGCAGCAGCAAATGGCCACTGCCGTTGAGCAGGCACTGAATGATGGCGAGGCACTGATCGTAGAGGCTGGTACCGGTACCGGCAAGACCTATGCGTATCTCGTTCCGGCCCTGTTATCAGGACGCAAGGTCATCATCTCCACCGGTACACGGCACCTTCAGGATCAACTGTTTCATCGCGATCTGCCTACTGTGCGTTCGGCGCTGGGTGTGCCGCTCAAGGCAGCCCTGCTGAAAGGTCGCGCTAATTATTTGTGCCCACACCGTTTGGAAATGACGCGTGCCGAAGGGCGCCTGCCTTCACGTGCCCAGGTCAGTCAGCTGGAAACCATCCATGACTGGTCGGGTCGCACCGTCAGTGGTGATATTGCCGAGATGTCCAGCATAGCTGAAGATTCGGCTATCTGGCCAAGAGTGACATCCACTGCGGATAACTGTCTTGGTCAACAGTGTGAACACCTGAAAAACTGTCACGTCATCAAGGCGCGCCGTGAGGCCCAGGACGCCGACCTGGTGGTGATCAATCACCATTTGTTGTGTGCCGACCTGGTACTCAAGGAAGAAGGCTTTGGTGAACTGCTGCCGGGTGCCGAAGCGTTTATTATCGATGAGGCGCATCAGCTTCCGGAAACGGCAGCGCGGTTTTTTGGCGTGCAACTGTCCAGCCGGCAACTGCTGGAACTCGCCCAGGACAGCCGCAACGAATACATCAATGAAACTGCCGAACTGGAGGGATTGCCGGAAGTCGCCAGGCAACTGGAGCAGGCAGTCGCAGAAGTCCGGCTCGCCATGGGCGAGGGCGAACAGCGGGCACCCTGGGCACGTCTTGCAAATAATGACAGGCTTCAGGAAACGCTCAATGCGCTGGGCTCCGCTCTGGGTTTGCTCGCCGATGCCCTGGCTGAACAGTCGGATCGAAGCCGGGGCCTGGACAATTGCTGTCAGCGAGCCCTGAAACTGCAAGGTCTGTTCAACAAGACAACCCACGAACCCCCGGAGAATCACGTCCACTGGTTCGAGACCTGGCGCCAGTCATTCCGTATCAATCTGACACCGCTGGATGTAGCTGAAAATTTCAGCTCGCAAAGGCAGGAACTGCCAAGCCGCTGGATCTTTACTTCTGCGACCTTGTCGGTAAACGGTGAATTCGAACATTTCGCGCGGCAGCTTGGTCTGGAGGCCGCCACCAGCCTGCAGCTCGACAGTCCGTTTGACTACCAGAATAACGCGCTGTTCTATCTGCCCAGGGATTTACCCGAGCCCAATTCGCCGGACTTTACCGACATGATGCTGGACGAGGCTGAGCGCGTGATTAACGCTTCGCGTGGCCGGGCATTCCTGTTGTTTACCAGCTACCGCGCCTTGCATATCGCCAACCGTCGTTTAAAGAGCAGTTGTGACTTCCCGCTACTGGTCCAGGGTAGTGCGCCACGCAATGAACTATTGGAACGTTTTCGTGAGCTCGGCAACGCGGTGCTTCTCGGTACCAGCAGTTTCTGGGAAGGCGTGGATGTGCGTGGCGAAGCCCTGTCCTGCGTGATCATCGACAAGCTGCCTTTTGCCTCACCCGGTGACCCGGTCTGGCAGGCACGTATCGATGCGCTCAAGGCGCGCGGTGGTAATCCCTTTATGGACGAACAACTGCCACACGCAGTGATCACCCTCAAACAGGGTGTCGGCCGCCTGATACGCGATATCAACGACCGTGGCGTGCTGGTGCTTTGTGATCCGCGACTGGTGAAAAAGAGCTACGGGAGGGTGTTCCTGAACAGTCTGCCACACATGCGCCGCACCCGTGAGTTCGACGACGTGCAGGCATTCTTTGAAGCCGGTGATGTGGTTAACCTGTAGTGAGTGAGCTGCGCATACTGGCCGTTGAAACGGCAACCGAAGCCTGTTCCGCGGCGCTGTATATTGATGGCGATGTCATCCAGCGCTACCAGCTGGCTCCACGGCAACACGTCGCCCTGATATTGCCGTTCGTTGATGAGCTTTTCAGCGAGGCAGGGATGACAGTGAACCAGCTCGATGCTGTGGCGTTTGGCCGCGGTCCGGGGTCCTTTACCGGTTTACGTATCGCGGCCGGTATCACCCAGGGCATTGCTTTCGGTGCCGACCTCCCGGTTATTCCGGTGTCGACGCTTGCTGCACTGGCGCAGGGTGCAGCGCGTCAGGCCGGGGCGACAAGGGTGCTTGCAGCACTGGACGCACGCATGCAGGAAGTCTACTGGGGAGCGTTCTGTCGCGATGAGTCCGGCCTGATGTCCCTGGTTGGCGAAGAAGCTGTGTGCGCTCCCGGGTCGGTGGAACAGCCGGATGGCGGTGACTGGCAGGCTGCCGGCGACGGCTGGTCAAGTTACCGGGATGCACTGATCGCGAGACTGGGGTTTGAGCCGGCCGATGGTCTTGACTCCCTGAAACCGCAGGCTACCGATGTTGCTGTACTCGGTGCAGCAAGGTTCGCAGCAGGCGAGGTGGTGCCACCGGAGCAGGCAGCACCCATCTATCTTCGCGACCAGGTGGCCGCCAAACCCAAAGCCGGAGTGTGATGTGGCGGAAGACGTTCTTCAACAGGTGGTAGAACTCATCAAGGCGAATCCGCATGGTGGAGCAAGCCTCAATCTTTATGCCCTGATCAGCACACTGAAGATGGAGAAGAGTGGTTATATGTACATGTTGCGAAAACTGCGCGACCTGAACCCTGAACACCGACAACTGGCCTACGGCTTGATGGAGTTGATGGCCGAAAACGGCAACCAGGGCGCGGCCTGGGAACAGGCGCTCGAGGCAATGGATTCAGCCGTAAAAGGCGGCTGATACAACGCTTTCCCCAAGTTATCAGCGGCCTTTCCCCTTGCCGCACCCAGCGCCAGGGTTTACCCTCGCCGGAGTTTTTTACCAGGCACCGAGAAGATGAAGTCACCAGAATTACTGGCCCCCGCCGGCACCATGCGTAACCTGCGCTATGCAATCGCCTATGGCGCCGACGCCGTGTATGCCGGCATGCCGCGTTACAGCCTGCGGGTACGCAATAACGACTTTAACAAGGTCGAAAATCTGGCTGCCGGTATCGAACACGTGCATGCATATGGCAAGCAGTTCTTCATGGCTACCAATGTGTTGCCGCATAACAGCAAGGTGAAAACCTTTCTTGCTGATATGGAGCCGATCATTGAGCTGCGACCGGACGCATTGATCATGGCCGACCCGGGCCTGATTATGCTGGTTCGCGAACGCTGGCCCGACATGGACATACACCTGTCAGTACAAGCCAACACCATGAACTACGCCAGTGTTAAATTCTGGCAGCAGCTGGACATCAAGCGAATCATTCTCTCGCGTGAACTTTCACTCGACCAGGTCGAGGAGATCCGTCACGAGTGCCCGGACATGGAGCTTGAAGTGTTCGTCCACGGTGCATTGTGCATTGCCTATTCGGGCCGCTGTCTGCTGTCCGGATATTTCAATCACCGCGATGCCAACCAGGGGACCTGTACCAATGCCTGCCGCTGGGACTACAAGGTCAAGGATGCTACTGAAGACGCCAGTGGTGATATTCATGTACAGGAAGCTGCGCCACAGGAAGTTAAGGTACAGCTTCTCGAAGAAGCGAATCGACCGGGTGAGCTGATGCCCATCGAAGAGGACGAGCACGGTACCTATATAATGAACTCCAAGGACCTGCGCGCCGTCGAACATGTCGGGCGCCTGGTCAGCATGGGTATCGACAGTCTGAAAATTGAAGGCCGTACCAAGTCACACTATTATGCAGCCCGCACCGCGCAGGTGTATCGCAAAGCCATTGATGATGCTGTGGCAGGACTGGCGTTTGATCCCAGCCTGCTGGGTAAACTGGAGAACCTGGCTAACCGGGGTTATACCGACGGATTTTTCCAGCGTCACCACGAACAGGATGAGCAGAACTATATCGACAACCATTCGAAAAGTAGCCAGCAGCGATTTGTCGGTGAACTGGTTGGTTATGACAGCGCTAGCGGTTATGCCGAGGTGGATGTCAAAAATCACTTTGAAGTGGGTGATGAACTCGAACTGATTATGCCGGGCGGGAACCGTACCTTCAGGCTTGAAGATATGCTCGATATGAAAGGAAACACCACCGGAGTGGCGCCAGGTAGTGGCCACAGGGTGCAGATTCCGGTAGCCGCAGGGGACTGCGATATGGCGCTGTTAGCGGTGAATCTGCCCGCATAGTGGGCCTAAATTGTCTGGAGTCTGAGCAATGAAACGTTTTGTAGTGCTGATACTGTCGTGCCTGTGGTTAACGCAGGTTTCCGCTGAATCTTCCAATGTACTAAGTTGGTCGATCGAAAAGGATATAGAAACCACATACAAAGTGGTTTATAACCATTTGGAAAATAATAAATTCTTTGTAGTTTTTGAGCCTGATATTCAGCGCAATCTCAGCCGTTTCGCTGATCGCTGGGGCGAGAACTACAACCGTAACAAGCTCGAAGGCATACGTTCCATGGTGTTCTGCAATGGCTGGTATGCCAACCAGGTAAGTAATGCCGATCCCACCATGCTGGCGCTTTGCCCGCTGCATGTGACCCTGATTCAGGAAACGGGTAACACTCGTGTGCTGTTCGCGCGGCCAACCGTGATTGCCAGGGACAGCAAAGCATTGAGTGTCGCCAAGGAACTGGAGCAGGATGTGAGCAAAGCCATTGACGCGGCTGTCAACGAACTGCGCGGTTGCCCTGCGACCTGTTAAACGGCCGTTCGATCAGCTGGACTTTTCGTTCTCAAGTGCTTTTTCGGTGATCTCGCCATACAGGGTTATCACGCGTGTAGCGAGTTCCTGGTACTCCGGGTGCCGATCCAGTAATGGCTTGATCTTGTTAGAGTCGCTGAATACCTCTTCGAGGAAAGCAACATCATAGTCGTCGAGCACGGCGCCGCCATCAACCTTTTCCTTGAGTGAAATCGCCCTTGGCAGGCGAAATTTTTCAAAACGCTCCATCAGTACGAATATCAGGCCGTCATCATTTTTGTCATCAGTCATGTGTGCTTCCAGTCATGTTTTTCAGCGGGATGGCGCGGTTAATATTAGCCGATAGCTTGACTCACGGCGACTGTTCCGGTTTTTAAGCCATACCCGGCTTCTCCAGGACGGTGGCTGTTAGCTCAGACCATACCTTCGAACGGCTCAACCAGTACTGTATCACCAGGCGCCACTCCTTTGCTGTTTTCGGGCAATACAATAAAGCAATTGGCTGTGCTCATGGAGCTGAGGATGCCAGAACCCTGTCTGCCAGTCACCGATACCTGCAGGTTGCCATCTGCGTCAGTCTGCAACAGGCCGCGCTGGTATTCGGTGCGGCCGGGTCTTTTTTTCATTGCCGATGCGCACGGTACCCTGAAGCGGGAAGGGCGCAGTGTGGTTTCCCCGCGCAAATAGCGCAGTGCAGGCTGCACGAACTGGTAAAAGGTAACCATGACGGCAACCGGATTCCCCGGCAAACCGAAGAATACAGCATCACCCAGCGTACCGAAGGCAAGTGGTCTGCCGGGTTTGATTGCCAGCCTCCAGAAGTCGACTTTACCTTCTGCGCGGACGATCTCTTTTACATAGTCAGCGTCGCCGACGGATACACCACCGCTGGTCAGGACAACATCCGCAACGCGAGCTGCCTGGTTGAACGCGGCGCTCATAGCATTGCGATCATCGCTTACCACGCCCATATCGATGATTTCGACGTCCTGGCGTTTCAGCATGCCGTACAGGGTGTAACGGTTACTGTCGTAAATTTCGCCTTCAGCGAGTGGGGTGCCTACCGGGCGTAATTCGTCTCCGGTGGAAAAAAACGCCACTCGCAATCGCCGCACTACACCGATTTCTCCTCTGCCAATGGACGCCAACAGTCCAATGTCTGCAGGGGTAAGGCGCTTGCCGGCCGTCAGCGCAATGTCGCCAATGGCAAGGTCTTCACCCGCCTGTCGCACGTTCTGGCCGGGACGGTTGCCGGCGTCAATACGGATGGTGTCTTCGGTGACTTCGGCATGTTCCTGCATAATCACCGTATCGCTGCCGTCGGGCATCTTGGCGCCTGTCATGATGCGCACGCACTGCCCGTTGGCGACGCGGCCGCCAAACGGTTTTCCGGCGAATGCGGTGCCGATATTGGTAAGGGAGGTAAAACCGTCGCTCAGAATATCCTCTGCGCGGATCGCATAACCGTCCATTGCTGAATTGGTGTGCGGTGGTACATTGACGTTTGATGTGACATCCAGCGACAAGGTGCGGCCCAGGGCCTGGCGTACATCTACATACTCAGTCGCGTCGAGTGGTTTGAGTAATGAAAATATACGCTGCTCAGCCGCCTCGACACTGAGCAGGTCGCCTTTCCCGCTGTCTGCGCAGCTTGCCTGGTTGCGGATAGTAGGCTGGTTGTTCATGCAGGCCGCGCGCCTTGTTGTTCACCCATTTTGTTTTCGACCAACGCCTTGTCTTCCGGCGTATTGATGTTGATAAAGGCATCCGGCCAGTCGGAGAAATCTGCCAGTGCCATTTCGTGTTCGGCGTACCAGGTATCGATCTTGCGCCCGCCATCATTTAAATAGGCGAGCAGGCTGTCGAGTAAATGTTTGCGGATGAGGGCGAACACCGGTTGCATGCGTTCGCTGTCGTTGGCCACACTGATATCGGCCTGATTTTCAATCAGCGCTGTATTCAGCCTGGCGGCGAGTACCGGCGGAACAAACGGCGAATCGCAGGGCACGCTAAGAATGAGGTCACTGTCGCAGGCCTGCAATCCACTTGCCATGCCGACCAGTGGTCCGAAGTAATCGCCCATCATATCCTTGACTACCGGGTATCCATAGCGCCGGTACTGTTCAATATTGCGGTTGGCGTTAATCATTATGTGGTCAACCTGCGGATTCAGGGCATCGATAATGTACTCGATCATCGGTCGGCCGTTGATCTCGACAAGGCCTTTGTCCTGGCCGCCCATCCGCCGCGCCATACCACCTGCGAGTATGACGGCAGTCGTACCCTTTGTTTGTTGCTTGTCGCTGCTCATGGTCTGTTTATCTGCTGTATCCCGGGTTGCCGTTGTTTTCGTGCCGGTCAGTGAATGGTGGCCTGCGTGTTCAATACTGCGCTGAAAAAGAAACGGTTTGACGATCGTATACCGGCACGGTCCGGTCTTGCAAAGATGACGATGTTCATCGCCGATCAACGAGGAAATATGCGGTTCGTGACTGGTGATAATGCTGCTCACACCTTCTTCCTTGAGGCGCCGCATCAGCAGGATGGTTTGTTCACGCGCACTGATATCCATGTTCGCCAGTGGTTCATCCAGTAATAGCAGCCGTGGTGACAGAACGCGGGCGCGGGTCAGGGCTACCCGTTGTTTTTCACCGCCGGAAAGATCCCGTGCATTGCGTTCGGCGAGGCTCGACAGTCCGGCCCAATCCAGAGCCTGCCTGACTTTTTCGACCACTTGTGTCCTGGGCATGCCGCTTACCTTGAGCCCGTAAGCCACGTTGTCTGCGACGCTGTGGTCAAACATGTAGGGTTGCTGGTGCAGATAGACAACCTGCTTGCGCAAGGCAGGTCGTGCAGCCTTCCACGACAGCTTTCGGCCGTCGATTTCGACACGGACATTGTCGGGTGCCTCCAGCCCGGCCAGAATTTTCAGCAGAGTGGTTTTACCGGCGCCGTTCTGGCCACTGAGAACAATACAGGTAGCCGCAGGTATATCGAATTCATCAATATCAAACAGCTTTTCGCCATGATTGGTGAATTTGCGCAGCGAGTGAAAACTGAATGCATCGTTCACGAGCGCATCTCGCCTTTGCCCTGCATAAGGGTCAGCCCGAAATTCAGCAACAGTGCCGCCAGCAGGAGAATAATGCCGAGCGCTATGCCCTGGGCGAACGCACCTTTACTGGTTTCCAGTGCAATAGCAGTGGTGATATTGCGCGTGTAGTTGAGGATGTTGCCGCCGATCATCATCGAGCTGCCGACTTCGGCAATCACCCGGCCGAACGACGCAATGAGGGCGGCAATCAGCCCATAGCGAACTTCGTACATCACACTCAGCATCGCCTGCCAGGGTGATGCGCACAAAGTGACGGCAGTTTCCCAGGCGCGCCGGTCGGCGGCCTGTAATGCGGAATGACTGACCGCGACCAGCAACGGAAAACAAAGGATAAACTGGCCGATCACCATACCCGTCTGGGTAAACAGCAGCTTGAGGTCGCCCAGCGGACCATTGTGCGACAGCAGCATGTAGACCGTTAGCCCGACTACCACGGCGGGCAGTGCCAGCAAGGTGTTAAAGGTCGAAATAAGCATTCGTCGACCGGGAAAACGGCCATGCGCGAGGACAAAAGCCAGTAAAAAAGCCAGCGGCGCAGCGATCAGCACAGCGCGTAATGAAACGCTGAATGAGATTGCCACGATCGTCCAAAGCGCCGGGTCACCGGTAAACAGCAGTTGCAGTGCCTGTCCGGTAGTCTCCAGTAACAGTGCCACCGTCAGTGTGCCGGTGCTTCAGCCACCTGGTGCAGCGGGGTGAATAGCGTCTTGCCATTTATCGCGAAGTCAGCAATATTTTGCTGGGCCGGCGGCGAAGTTATCCAGTTGATCAACGCCATGGCACCTTTGTAATTGGCGTCAGGATATTTGTCGGGATTGGCCGCCATAATGCCATACGGATTAAACAGGCGTTGATCGCCTTCGGCGAGAATTACAAGAGGTAGCTTACCCTCGTAGGCCAGCCAGGTACCACGGTCTGTCAGTGTGTAAGCCTGTAATTCGGACGCGATCTGCAGGGCCTTGCCCATGCCCTGACCAACCTCGCGATACCATTCTCCATCTGGCGTGGCACCGGATTCCTGCCAAAGACCGAGTTCCTTTTTGTGTGTGCCGGAGTCATCCCCGCGTGAAATAAACAGGCTTTTACTATCGGCAATCCGCTTGAAGGCGATGTCGGCGTCGCTGCTGTTATCCAGCCCGGCCGGATCACTGACTGGTCCGACAATGACGAAATCGTTATACATGACATCGGCGCGGTTGACGCCGAAACCCGCAGCGACCAGTTCGTTTTCAGCAGCCCGGGCGTGTACCAGGACGACATCGACATCACCTTCTTTCAACAGCCGCAAGGCTTTACCGGTACCTACCGAGATCACCTTTACTTCATAAGGGTGCTGTTTTACAAAGTTCGGTAACAGGTAGCCAAGCAATCCGGAGTTTTCGGTGCTGGTGGTGGTTGCCAGTTTGATGAACCGGTGTTCCGCTTGGGCAGTTGCCAGTAACGAAAATCCGATGAGCAGGCCTAATGCCTGGTAGAGCCGTTTAAAGCGAATTGACGAGAACAACAAAAAACACATGCGATAATCCTTTAAAAACCGAAAATACTTTTTAGCCTGTATCCCCGCTGCGGTGTGCCGGATGTTCGGCAGACGCATCGAAAATCATATTATCAACACCGTTATACACCAGAAAGTGCCGGCCCTTGGCGCGCGCTATCATATTTATACCCAGCTCCTGGGCGAGTTCCAGCCCCATATGCGTAACCCCGGAACGTGATAACAATATCGGGATACCCATCTGCGTGACCTTCATGACGATCTCGGAGGTCAGGCGCCCGGTGGTGTAAAAAACACAGTCCGAACCGCTCAGGTGCTCAAGCCACATATAGCCGGCGATGGCATCGGCAGCATTGTGACGGCCGACATCTTCAACGAACATTAAAATTTCCGTGCCGCGGCATAGCCCGCAGCCATGTACGGCGCCGGCACGTTTGTAGATTTCATTATGTTGACGAATGTTTTCCAGCAGGCCATAGAGCATTGACTGGCGCACCGAAACACTTGGCAGTTTCAGGTGATAAAGCGCATCCAGGGTGCAGCTGAACACCGTCCCCTGGCCGCAACCGGTGGTGACGGTGCGTTTTTTCAGTTTCTCATCCCAGCCTTCCACGCCATTCCAGGTGGTCACCTGGACTGCTTCGGTGCGCCAATCGACTTGCACATCCTTTATTTCCTCGAGCGACTCGATAAATCGCTGGTTGCGCAGATAGCCTATGGTCAATGCTTCCGGATGGGTGCCCAGAGTCATAAGGGTTACAATCTCGCGACCATCGACATACAAGGTGAGCGGCGACTCCCCGGCAACCTGCACGTCCCGGGTAGCGCCGAACTCGTCTACCGCCGTCACCGCATGCGTCGGCGACAGACCGGCATGGCTCATGGTTGGGCGATAGGACGCTTCAGACAATTCAGTCTCCTGTGGCCAGTGCGGGTTATGTCTGCTAGATTGCGCCTATACTGTAACCGAAACACCGTAAGATCTGAATCAGGGTCATGTGTTTATGCAGCAATCATTTCCGGTCTCTGTTTTGCTGGATTATTTGCCTACACCCGATAACCGTTGGCAGGTCGGGCGTTGGGCAGTAACCGGAGTGGTGGCGGCCGCTCCATCGGGCGAAAAAAACCGCGTGCAAAGTGCGCCATTACATCCTGGCAGCGATGACCTCAAGGTGCTGTGGAGTGGCCTTTCCGTCGATTTGTTCAAAGACGATGCCGAAAGTTACTACTACAACATTGTCAGTGAAACACCCCGCATCTTCGTCATCTGCACCACTGAAGACGATGGATCGCTGAAGCCCTTGATCGTTACGCTGAGTTACGACGAAGCATCGTCGTATATGGAATCCGACGAAGCCGTTGAATCCGTCGCTATGCCAGTGGAGCTGTACCGGTTTGTTGAGCAGTTTGTACTGGAGCATTACCTGCCGGAAAAGAAAAAGAAGCGCAAGCGTGAGAACTGGAAGGAGGGTGCCAGTGAGCGTCGACCGGGACACTGAGGCTGATCCGACTGCCGAGGGATTTTCCGAGCGCTGGTCACGGCGTAAGCAGGAGGCCGGCAGGACAGACATCGAACCCCCTGTTCAAACCCGCTTGCCGGAGACAGCGGCCACCGAGCCTGCGCCAGTACTCACCGATGATGATATGCCGCCAGTCGATTCACTGGATGAACGCAGTGATTATGCCGCCTTTCTCTCGCCAGGCGTCAGTGAGTACTTAAGAGCGCCGGCGCTGCGCAAGCTGTTCAAGCTGCCGGGCATGCACCTGCCCGACGGGCTCGACGACTACGATGACGATTTCACCCAGTTCGCGGATCTCGGAAAAACCATCACCCATGAAATGCAGCGCATGCTGAACCGGGAATTAACGGCTGACAACGCTGATGACAACGCCGAAGTTCAGACCGCGACCCAGGCTACTGCCGAACCGGTAACATCTTCGGAGGACCTTCCGATTGAAGAACAACAACCAGCGACAGTATCGTTACAGGCAAATGACGACGACGGGTCCGACAGGGAGAGTTGATGAGTGCCGGGGCTGAGTCAGTGCTACAGACGCTAATCGATGCAGCAGGGGAGGCAAACGCCAACGCCAGGGCGCGTGCACAGGCATTTGGCAACCTGACGGCAGTTACGCCTGAAGTGGCGAGTGTCAGCTATACCTCCGGCGGACAGGTGTTGATCATCGGTTCTGCGGAAACTGCGCCTGCAGCGGCGGCGCCACTCGCGGATCAATCAGGCCTGCACTGTATTCTGCTGATTACTGATTCAGACCAGTTGCCAGGCACCGTCAACGCTATCAAGGGGCTGCATGCGGTCCATGGTCAATTGCAGTCGTTGGCGGGTTACCTTGGAGAATTCATTACGGTAACCGGGAGTGAATTGTTGGGCAAAGCCTTGCAGCTCGCATTGCCTGCTGACAAGGCAGGCTTTGATCTGGTTCTGGATTTAAGTGACACGCCTTTCATAACGAGTGCGATTCCGCCGCCGGGTTACTACCGGGCGCCGCGGGGGGACAGCGAGGCCCTGAAAGAGGCGTGGGAAGAGATACCGGCGCTGGTCGGTGAATTCGAAAAGCCGCGTTACTTCCTCTATAACGCAGCCATCTGTGCGCATGGGCGCAGCGGTATTGAAGGTTGTAACCGGTGCATTGAAACCTGCCCAACCGACGCGATCACGACCAACGGTGATGTCATCCAGGTAAACCCCAACCTTTGCCAGGGTGCGGGCAGTTGCGCGACGGCCTGTCCCACTGGCGCCATTACCTATGGGTACCCGCCCGTTGCGGATACCCTGAAGTATTGGCGCAGCCTGTTAAAGGCTTATCTGCAGGCAGGTGGCGAAGCGCCGGTATTGCTGGTTTATGACGCTGATGTCGGTCGAACCATTGTCGAGCGTATTGCGGCCGGGCTTGGTGACAATGTATTGCCGGTTGAAGTCGAGGAACTCGGCAGTGTGGGTCTGGACGCCTGGCTGGCGGCGCTGGCCTGGGGTGCGGTGGCGGTAAAATTACTCGTAACCCCCGAAGTGGCGCCATCGGTGCGCAGCGAAGTCGAGTTTCAGATCCAGGTCGCCCAGGCGGTGCTGGAGGGGTTGGGCTATTCGGCCGGACAGTTAGGCCTGGTTTCAGAAGCCGATGTTTCCGCCAGCACTGCGGCTACCAATGGATTACGGTGTGCAGCCGCGGGGTTTGCCGCCATCGATGAAAAGCGCACCCTGATCCGCCTGGCAGCTGATCACCTGGTCACGCAGTCGCCGAATGCGCCGGCAGTGGTTGCCTTGCCTGAAGGTGCACCCTTTGGTGAGATCAGCGTCGATGCCCAACGCTGCACGTTGTGCATGGCCTGTGTATCACAATGTCCGGCCAATGCGCTGTCCGCCGGTGACGACAGCCCACAGGTCCGCTTTGTCGAGGCCAGGTGCGTCCAGTGCGGCCTCTGCGCCAGCAGTTGCCCCGAAAGCGCCATCAGTCTGTCAGCACGCTTGGTCACCGATGCCAACCAGCGCAACCTGATGCGCACCCTGCATGAAGACGAACCTTTTTGTTGTATCCGCTGCCAGAAGCCTTTTGCCACACACAGTGTCATCGCCCGCATCAGCGAAAAAATGAAACATCATCCAATGTTCAGCGGTGATGCGCTGGAGCGATTGAAAATGTGTGAAGACTGCCGCGTCAAGGATATTTATGAAACCAAGAACGATGCGTCGCCCGATGTACATCCCGGAGGCCATGCATGAACGACTCCCGGCCACAAAGTGTCGCCCCCAGGACTGAGGAAGCCGAGGCGCGGGCGCAGATCTATCACCTGCTAGGTGCCTTGCTGGCAGCGTCACCCGATCAGGCAATGCTGGATACTGTCGCAGCGCTGGTGACTGAAGAGGGGGTAGATACGCCCTTTGTTGAAGTTTTGCGTGAACTGAGCGCGGCGGCTGCCAACGTAAAACCGGACGCGTTGCGGGGAGAATATTTCAAACTGTTTATCGGACTGGGACGTGGCGAGTTGCTGCCCTACGCCTCGTGGTACGTGCAGGGCGCATTAATGGAGCGTATTCTGGCTGCTTTACGCCAGGATCTGAAGCGTATGGGATTTGAGCGCCAGGCCGATGTTCGAGAGCCAGAAGATCACGTTGCGGCGCTTTGCGAAACCATGGGGATGATAATTACTGAACCTGGTCTATCCTTAGAGGAGTTCGTTTTTTTTGAAACCTATATCGGGTCCTGGATGGGTAAGTTCTTTCAGGATCTGGAGGCTGCGGAAGGTGCTGAATTCTATGCCGTTGTCGGCCGGCTTGGTCGCCAGTTTATCGATATAGAACAGCAGTATTTCTCGTTGCCAGTGTAAGTTATATCCGGCATTATGCCGTGAGCAGGTAGCAGTTCAGTTTCATTTGTCGGAGGACGTATGAAGGAACCAGCAAGCCAGATGTCCAGCGCTCGCAGGACATTTCTGAAAACGGCAGTCGCAGCCGGGGGCGTCACTGTGCTTAGCACCGCCAACGCAGCACCAGCCGAAGAAATCTCGCAAAAAACAGTACCAGCCGTGCCCGAACCGGCGACCGAATCCACGGGTTACCACGAAACCGCTCACATAAAACATTATTACAAGACGCTCAGGGAATAGACGGCCTGGGCAGGGTTTACGGGGGCAAGATGGTTAGCACATGGTCACGAAGGGCCTGAGGCTCTTTGGTTGGCAGGAGGCAGAGTGATGAAGCTGGTTAAAAAGCACAACAATCCCGATAGCGCGCCGAATCAGCAGTCGGCACTTAATCCACGCATGGACCGACGTACCTTTTTGCGCCGCTCCGGTGTCACAGTGGGTAGTGTGGCAGCCGTCAGTAGCTTGTCCGGTGGCATGGTGCGCAGAGTCCAGGCCAGCGCTGAAGAGGCGACGGCCACGCCCGCCGAGTCCGGTGGCGACGTCGAGCAGATACGTACCATCTGCACCCACTGTTCCGTGGGCTGCGGTATTTATGCCGAGGTCCGGAATGGTGTCTGGACCGGGCAGGAGCCTGCCTTCGATCATCCCTTCAACCTTGGAGCGCATTGTGCCAAGGGCGCATCGGTACGCGAACACGGTCATGGCGAGCGCCGGCTCAAGTACCCCACCAAGCTGGTCAATGGCAAATGGCAGAAGGTTTCCTGGGAACAGGCCATCAACGAAATCGGCGACCAGATGCTGCAGATTCGCGAGCAGTCAGGTCCTGACTCGGTCTACTGGCTGGGTTCCGCCAAGTATAATAACGAGCAGGCTTACCTGTTCCGCAAGTTCGCCGCCTTCTGGGGCACCAACAATGTCGATCACCAGGCACGTATTTGTCACTCCACTACCGTAGCAGGTGTCGCCAACACCTGGGGTTACGGGGCGATGACCAATTCCTATAACGACATTCACAACAGCAAGGCCATCCTGATTATCGGTGGCAACCCCGCGGAGGCCCACCCGGTGTCGATGCAGCATGTGTTTCATGCCACCGAGCGCAACCATGCGCCGCTCATCGTCATTGACCCGCGCTTTACCCGCACCGCAGCGCATGCCGATCTGTATATCCGCCTGCGTCCCGGTACCGATGTGCCGCTGATCTGGGGCATGCTCTGGCATATCTTCGAGAATGGCTGGGAAGACAAGAAATTTATCGAGCAGCGTGTCTACGGCATGGGTGAGATCAGGGCCGAAGTCGCCAAGTGGACACCTGAAGAAGTTGAACGTGTTACCGGTGTGAAGGAAGAGCTGGTTAAACGCGGTGCGAAAATCATGGCCTCCCACAAACCGGGCACCTTCATCTGGTGCATGGGCGGGACCCAGCACACCATCGGCAATAACAACACCCGTGCCTACTGCACCTTCCAGCTGGCGCTGGGCAACATGGGTGTTTCCGGCGGTGGTACCAACATTTTCCGCGGCCATGACAATGTGCAGGGCGCTACTGACTTCGGTGTACTCAGCCATACGCTGCCGGGTTATTACGGGCTGGCAGACGGCGCATGGAAACACTGGGCGGGCGTCTGGGATGTCGACTACGACTGGCTCGCGAGCCGTTTCGACAAGGAGGAGCGCGCGGGAGAGTTCTTCGGTGAGGAGGGTGGCGATGAGACCGCAAAGATCAACGCCATGAACTCGAAAGGTATCCCGGTATCACGCTGGATCGACGGGGTGCTTGAGAAAAAGAACAACATTGCCCAGCGCGACAATTTGCGGGCCATGGTGTTCTGGGGGCATGCGCCTAACAGCCAGACGCGCGGCCCACAGATGAAAGAAGCGATGGAGAAACTGGATTTGATGGTGGTGATCGATCCGTATCCCACTGTCAGTGCCGTTATGCAGGACCGTACCGATGGTGTCTACCTGTTGCCGGCGGCGACTCAGTTCGAGACCTACGGTTCAGTGACTGCGTCCAATCGCTCGCTGCAGTGGCGCGACAAGGTTTTTGATCCGCTGTTCGAGTCGCTGCCTGATCACACCATTATGTACAAGTTCGCCAACAAGCTCGGTTTCGGCGACGAACTGTTCAAGAACATCCCGGTCAACGGGGATGAGCCGAACATTGAAGATATCACCCGCGAATTTAACCGCGGCATGTGGACCATCGGCTACACCGGTCAAAGTCCGGAACGCCTCAAGGAGCACCAGAAGAACTGGCATACCTTCGATTACACCAGTCTCAAGGCCATGGGCGGACCTGCCAACGGTGACTATTACGGTATGCCGTGGCCGTGCTGGGGTACGGCGGATATGCATCACCCCGGCACACCGAATCTGTATGACACCAGCAAACCGGTGGCCGACGGTGGCCTTAATTTCAGGGCGCGCTTCGGTGTCGAACGGGACGGCGTAAACCTGTTGGCGGAGGGTTCCTACCCGGTAGGCAACGAGCTGAAAGACGGCCACCCCGAGTTTACTGCCGACCTGCTGGAAAAACTTGGCTGGTGGAATGACCTTACTGAAGAGGAAAAGGCCGCTGCCAAGGGCAAGAACTGGAAGACGGATGTATCCGGCGGTATACAACGTGTTGCCATCAAGCACGGCTGTGCACCGTTTGGTAATGCCAAGGCGCGTACCGTGGTCTGGACCTTCCCCGACCCGGTGCCGATACACCGCGAACCTTTATATACCTCCAGGCGTGACCTGGTAGAGAAATACCCGACCTATGCTGACAGAAAGTCCTTCTACCGGCTGCCAACACGTTATGAGTCTGTCCAGGCCAAGGATTACACCGCCGACTATCCACTGATTATGACCAGCGGGCGCCTGGTCGAGTATGAAGGTGGCGGCGATGAAACGCGTTCCAATCCCTGGCTTGCCGAACTGCAACAGCACATGTTTGCCGAGATCAATATTGTCGATGCGAATAACGCCGGTATTAAAGATGGCGAACAGGTCTGGGTCGAGGGACCTGAAGGTGGCAAGGTGAAAGTCATGGCCAAGGTCACCAAGGAAGGGCTGGCACCCGGAGTGGTGTGGATGCCGTTCCATTTCGGCGGGCACTTCCAGGGCCGGGATCTCAGGGACAAGTATCCCAAGGGCAGTGACCCCTATGTGCTGGGGGAGGCCTGTAACACCGCCTTCACCTATGGTTACGACTCCGTTACACAGATGCAGGAAACGAAATGTTCCCTGTGCCGTATCAGCCGGGCTTGACCGGGGAGAACAGATCATGGCAAGAATGAAATTTCTCTGTGACGCCGAACGCTGTATTGAATGCAATGCCTGTGTAACAGCGTGCAAGAACGCGAACGATGTACCATGGGGCGTCAACCGACGACGGGTGGTAACCATTAATGACGGCTCTCCCGGTGAGCGCTCGATGTCGGTTGCCTGCATGCATTGTTCCGATGCGCCCTGTGCGGCTGTGTGTCCGGTAGATTGCTTTTACACCACCGACGACGGCGTGGTATTGCATGACAAGGATACCTGCATCGGCTGCGGTTACTGTTTCTATGCCTGTCCGTTCGGCGCGCCGCAGTTCCCGACTGCCGGCGCCTTTGGTTCACGCGGTAAAATGGATAAATGCACGTTTTGCAATGGCGGGCCGGAAGCGGATAACTCGTCGCAGGAATACGAAAAGTACGGTAGCAACCGGCTGTCAGAGGGCAAACTGCCACTGTGCGCGGAAATGTGTGCCACCAAGGCCCTGCTGGCCGGTGATGGCGACGTGGTTTCCGATGTCTACCGCGAACGCGTCACCTGGCGCGGTGTGACCGGCCAGGCCTGGGGCTGGGGTATTGCCTACCCACAATCAGGCTCGCGCACCCGCAGCGGCCGTACCGGCGACGGTCAGGAGTGATGCCGGTCAGTACTGATTCGGCCCGGTACACCGCCTGGCTGGAGCGACGTTGCGCAGTGCTGTTGCAACTCACGCTGGGGATGGTTTTGCTGGCATGCTTCAGCACATTATCCTTTGCGGCAGAAGAAAACGACCTCGCCGGCAAGGTAAAAGACCCGGGCACCCAATTGTGGAACGAGGTGCGCCAGCGCGAGGGAGTGCTGCAGGGCACCACGCAGGTAGCCGGCATGGATTCCGCTGTGCTGATCAATGTCGATGGTGAACGCTGGCGACAGTTTCGCATGCAGCAGCTTATCCCTGCCGCGGGACTGGCTCTTGGTGGCATACTTGCTCTGATCGCACTGTTTCACCTGATCAAGCGCGGTGTACCCGTCGCAGGCGGACCCTCAGGTAAATACCTGCACCGGTTTCCGGATATCGACCGGATTCTGCACTGGTCAGTAGCGACCATATTTATTTTTCTGGCGATTACCGGGTTGATTCTGCTGGGTGGCCGGCTTCTGTTGATTCCCGTTGTCGGTGATTCCGTGTTCGGCGCATTGGCGTCGGCCAGCAAGGAGGGCCACAACCTGTTCGGGCCATTATTTATCCTCGGCATCTTTGGTCTGTTTATCCGCTTCATCAGCAAGAACTTTCTTGCCAGTGGCGATATCGGCTGGCTATTGAAAGGTGGTGGGTTCTTCGCCGGCAAACACCCGACCGCAGGATTTTTCAACATGGGTGAGAAAATCTGGTTCTGGGCTGTCATTGTGATCGGCCTGGTGATATCCGCTACCGGGCTGATTCTGGAGTTTCCTTTCTTTGGACAGACGCGAAGCATTATGGCGTTATCGCTGGTGCTGCACGGTGTCGGTGCGGTGCTGTTGATCGGTGGTGCCTTTGGGCATATCTACGTCGGCACGGCCGGCATGAAGGGCTCGCTGGACAGCATGACCACAGGCTATGTGGATTTGAACTGGGCGCGTCAGCATCACGATCGCTGGGCGGCAGAATGTGAAGCCAACGATGAAGTGCTCTCACAGAGCGAAGTTGCACGTGCGCAGGGACGGTCAACCCTGGGTGAAGTGCCCGAACCCGTTATAAAGGGAGAGTCATGACTGAATTCATCGACGGGCCGCTCTGGTATTTTGCCCTGACCGTATTTATCGTCGGCGTCATCTGGCGAATCTCATCGATATTCTTTACCGGAAAAAAACCGGATTACTCGGTGCCGCGCCAGGCATCAACCGGCGGCGCGGTAGCGACCGTGTTCACCCGCTTTATCCCGCGCAGGGACATGGCGCCGAAAATCCGTATCCAGACGGTAGCCGGCTACATGTTCCACCTTGGCCTGTTTGCTCTGCTGTTGTTTGCCGCACCGCACGTCGCGTTCATCGAACATCACCTGCTCGGCATCGGCTGGACGCCAATGCCTTACTGGGCCTTTATCGTCGCCTCGCAACTGGCTTTTCTCGGGTTGTTGATTCTCTGGTTGCATCGCGTGTTGAACCCGGTGACACGACTGATATCCGATTTCGATGACCATGTTGCAGCCATCCTGACCTTCGTGGTCATGCTTACCGGCTGTCTGGCGTTAATGGAAGGCTTTACCGGTTTGCGGGTACTGCATCGTTTTACCGTCGAACTGCTGATGATCTATTTCCCCTTCAGCCGCCTGATGCATGCCTTTACCTTCATACCCAGCCGCGCCTTTACCGGTGCCTGGTTTGCCAGGCGCGGGGTAGACGCATGATGGCACTGCAAGAGGGATTAACTGCATCGGGGTTCGGCAATGAGTGAGCGACTGGAAAAAGGCCTGGCAGCAATGCGCGGGCAAATGGACTCGCGGGTGGCGTCGTTCCTGTCGACCTGTGTGCACTGCGGCGTTTGTGCGGAAGCCTGCCTGTTCTTTACCGAGACCAGCGATCCGCGCTACACGCCGATTCATAAAACCGAGCCGATGCGCAAACTGTGGAGCCGGGAGTACACTTTCTGGGGGAAAATCGCCTCGAAAATGGGTTTGAAAAAACCGATGACCGAGGCCGACCTTGCCGACTGGGAAATGCTGGTCTACGACGGCTGTTCCATGTGCGGGCGCTGCAGCATGGTGTGCCCTGTCGGTGTGGATATCGCTTATGTCATCCGCAAGGTGAAAGAAGGCCTCTGCGCCGCCGGCTTTTCACCTGAAGACCTGGTCGCGGCCGGGGAGAGGGCGCGCACCATCGGCAGCCCCATGGGTGTAACAGAAAAGACGCTGCGCTCGACTATCGCCGCACAGGAAAAAGAAAGCGGTTACAAGATACCGCTGGATGTTCAGGGCGCGGAGTACCTGGCCCTGTTTTCCTCCGGTGAAATCGCCGGCTTTCCTGAGTTTATCGGCTCTCTTGCCAAGATATTTTCTCACGCTGATGTGTCATGGACCATCAGCAGTGAATATTTCGAGGCTACTAATACCGGAGTGCAACTGGGGAACTCGAAGCTGGCCGCTGAACTGGTGGAGCGCGTTGTGGCGGCTGCGCAAAAACTTGGGGTCAAATATGTCATCAGCCCGGAATGCGGGCATGCCTACACAACAATACGCTGGGATGCGCCGAACTTTATCGGCCGCCCGCTGCCGTTCAAGGTCGTGCATATCATCGAACTGCTGGAGCAACTCCGCGAAGAAGGGCGGGTTAAAACCAACAGCACCATCAGTGACCGCCTGACCTATCACGATCCGTGCAATATCAGCCGCCGTGGCGGCGTGCTGGAACAACCACGCACCTTGCTCAACATGGTGGCGCCGAACTTTGTCGAAATGACCGACCACGGCTCCATGAACTGGTGCTGCGGTGGGGGCGGTGGCGTCAGCTCCAACGAGCGCGCCAACCCGCTGCGCGCGCAGGCGTTTGGTGCCAAGAAACGCCAGCTCGATGAAATCCAGGTCAAGACCATGGTCACCGCCTGTTCAAACTGCCGGCATATGCTCGAGGATGGCCTGGAAGACAACGAAATGGACATCGAACTGATCGGTATTACCGAGCTGATCGCCGAAAATCTCGACACCTCGGGTTCACCGAAGGCCACGTAATATTCCTGTATACTGCGCGCCATGTTGACCCGGGCGCAAAAGCCAGTGGTGGGGTTCGCCGCGTACAGTGGGGCGGGAAAGACCACCCTGTTAAAACAACTCCTGCCTCTGCTTACCGGACGCGGCGTGCGTATCGGCATGATCAAGCACGCCCATCACAACTTCGATATCGACATACCCGGTAAAGACAGTTACGAATTGCGCAAGGCGGGCGCCTCTCAAATGCTGGTGGCTTCAGCCCGGCGTGAGGCTTTGGTGATTGAAAAGGCCTCGTCCTCCGAGCCGCATCTGGATACCCTGATTGGCCGGTTGAACCAGGATGAACTCGACCTGATCCTGGTAGAGGGCTTCAAACAGGTGGCGTTTCCGAAAATCGAGCTATACCGCCCGTCAGTGGGTAAACCGGCTTTGTATCCACAGGATACCAGTGTCATCGCCGTGGCTACGGATGCAGCATTACCGGCGCCAACAGATATGCCGGTACTGGATATCAATGATCCGGATGCAATCGCAGCCTTCATTCTGCAAAGGTTAGCCGGCGACTAGCCATTATTCGACAATATCTGCCCTGGTGCCTTGAACAAAACCGATAACATCGTTCCGTTCCTGCTGGGGTACCTTGAAGCTGTTCAGCGTGGCATCCAGGTGACCCATAAATGCTTCCCAGTCGCTTTCGCTGATACCCATTCCCTTGTGGGATGTCTGGTTGTCGCGCCCCGTGTATAACGTTGGCCCGCCTGCGTTTGCGCAGAGATAATCGATCAACAACTGCTTTTCACGGTTAATGCCGTCCTCACCTCTATGCTGCCAGAAGCGCCCAAGCTGAGTGTCTGCCATCAGGCGCGGTAGAAGATCGTTCACAACAGCGGATATGGCATCATAGCCACCAAGACGTTCGTAAAGTGTTTTGTCAGGCATGATCAATACTCCTTGTTAGATCGGGGCAGGGCGCAGTAACGCCCATTATGCACCCTTGTTGTTCTTCACTTTCCCCGTTTCTTCTCTGCAGATCGTAACGCCGCAGAATACGCCTTGTTTCCCCAGGCATTCATTTCTTCGCTGTCTTCCAGCGCCTCTTCCGGGGCCTGGTAGTAAGACAGGCTGACCTGTTTGTCTTTTTTGTTATAGGTAAAGGCTTCCAGCCCTTTTGCCTTGAAGTCGTTCTCGCTGTGTTTATCAGCCTTTAGGTAAAGGGTGCTATCCGCGACCAGCCCGAACATTAAATCGTCAATAAAAAGCCCGTGTCCTCCGAACATACGTTTTGCCGCGACCGGACCAAGCGATTGCATGAGTTCGACCACGTAAGCCACAAACTCTTTCTCTGCGTTTATAGCGCTGATGTTTATGCAACGCCTGCCTTGATTTCTGTTTTCGCGCCATGAATGGCATAACCCTTTTCCTCTATCTGCGCAATGATGTTGTCCTGGTCAAGGGCAGGGTGAGGCTTGCCAGGCGTCAGCTCCAGGCGGGTTCTGAACGGCGATAGTGTCAGAATATCCGGGTCGACAGTATCCGGCAGTTGCAAGCTTGCTATTTTCGTTCCCTTGGGAACTGAAAGGTACTTGGTGCCATTCTTTGTGCTTGTGTAAATATCGATTTTCAATGTCTACTCCTTAACTAGGTGTCATTACGATATTTAATCTGGACGCCATTCAGGAAATTACGCAGTATCTGGTCTTTACAGGCCCGGTAGTGCTTGTGATCCGGTTTACGGAAGAACGCGCTTAGTTCGTGCTTGCTGATGTGCACATCAGTCGTCCCCAGAATCTGCAATATATCTTCAGCCTTCAGGTCCAAAGCGATTTTCAGTTTCCTGAAAACGATATTGTTATTCAGTTTCTGCTCCGGTTCGGGCTGCGCCCCGTCTTTTTTGCCTCGCCGCTCAATAATCAGGCCATTAAGGAAAATCGCCAGCTCAACATCACTGCATTCCTGTAATGCGGGATCATCATCCTTTTTTAACCAGTCACTGACCTGCTCTCGTGTTACCTGGTGATCAGCCAGCGCAAATATTGCCATCATTTTCGAATCGCCAAAATCGAAAATGTAGCGGATGCGGCGCAAGATATCGTTATTGGTCACTATTAATTCCAGTTCAGTACGTAAAGGTCTTTAGTCTTGCAAGTCATGGTTTCTTTCTTCGCCTGACTGCGGCGGTTAGCAGGTACAACAGCCCTGAGCCTGCCAATCCGACCGGGAGCGAGATAAACAGGGCAAAATAATAACCCGGCTCATCTCCAAAACTATAATAGACGCCCAGGCTCAGAATAACCGCAATAACTACCGCCCCGACTAGAATTTCTACAATATTCTTCATCAGGTATTTAGATAACTCTTGCAGCTATTTTTGGCCAGAAGCAGGTATTCAACATTGTATTACGTCTTATCCGCCTGGCTCGGACCGAGCGTATGTGAACTCGACGGGCCAATGCCTATTTTAAATAGCTCTAATACACTGATGAACATGGATGTATTTTTAGTTGCTTAACAAAGTAATTATCCTGTCTCAATTGTATTACTCATATCGTCGAGTACCCGGGGTGCCGCGCTGTTTGCCGGCATGCTACTCAACGACCTCAACGCCGCGCCAGAATGCCACGTGTTCCTGAATATTTTTAGCTGCCTCTTTAGGCTCCGGGTAGTACCAGGCTGCGTCCGTATTTAATTCACTGCCTACATTGATTGAGTAGTAACTTGCGACTCCCTTCCAGGGACAGACCGTTGTTGTGTCACTTGGCTTCATATATTCCATGTTAACTGCGCTCATCGGAAAATAATGATTACCTTCGACAACAACAGTGTCATTGCTTTCTGCAATGGTCGTACCTTTCCAGATTGCTTTCATCGGCAGCTGGCTTCCTCAATTACACATAACGACCAAAATAACCGGCGCCGCTTTGTGGCGTCCGGCACGCATAGCGCGCGAAGCTGATTGCCTTGTTAGACAACAGAGCCTATTTTCCGCCGATTATTTAGTTAAGCCTTACTTCACGACCTTTATTCCAGGGCATGTGCTTCAATACTAAAGCAATGCTGCATCGGCCGAAGAACGTTACCATCACCGTACCCAATAATAATATGATGTAGATAATTAAGCGCGCCTCAGGCCACAGCCCAAATAGTGTAAATGCAAAATAAACCACGCGGATTTGTACGGGGAACGATGTTAGGCATTTTTCCTGAACCAGAAAGAAAATTACTTGTACTGCGCTAATAGACATTACAACGTAAAAGGCCGGATACCAACCAGCAACTGCAGCAATGATGAACACAAGAGTTACAGCCCAAAACCACCAACGGACATCACCTGAGCTAATATTTAACTCCACTCTAAACCTCTCTTGTTATTGTCTTAACTGTTTCAATTACTGTTGTCTAACTATGATTGGACGGCGTGTGCATATGTGCAAACAGTTTCTATATCTATATATCGTAGTGACTATATATCTATATCTGGTAACTAGAAAGGTATCTCTTTGTCGATCAGGCGTTTTTCCAGGCCTGGTTCGACGACTATTCTGTAGGTGGGGTGCCAGTGCTTTTCTTCAACGATGATCTCGGCAGTCTTGTAGCGTTTTTGTTTGAGCTTGTCATATCGGTAACGTACACAGACCAGTTGGTCGCCGTATTCCTTAAGCAGGGACCTGGTGCCGTTAACGCCGGGTAACAGGGTGGCTTTCACATCCATGTGAAATATCTCCGTTGGGTTAAGTGTTCAGGTCGCGGTCATCAGGTTTACGCCAAAGACAAAGGCGATGAGGATATTCAGGATGGTTAGCAGCAGGCTGCCAAAGAAGGCGGCGCCAAAGCCGTCAACTTTTACGCCGGGTGATATGGCTGCTGCCAACCATAGCATCAGTGCGTTGATGACGAATAAAAACAGGCCGAAGGTGAATACGGTGATGGGTATGGTGAGGGCGATCATTACCGGTCGAACAATGGCGTTGATCAGGCCCAGCAGCAGGGCGACGATGAAGGCTGCGCCCCAGGAATCAATTTCAAGGCCGGTGACCATGTTGGCAACCAGCAGGAGCAGTGCCGCGGTGAGTACCAGATGCACGGCAAGTTCCATCAGGGGAAGTTCGAACATGGTTATTGTGTTTCAGTCGTCGGTGGGTGTTTTCCCATCGTAGCCGACTTTGTCGGGGCTTGACAACTGGTTGGCGAGGCGCCGTGTTTTGATGGCGCGGGTACGGATTTTTTTGCACAGGGATTCGAGTGTGGCGGGGTCAGCGTCGCCGCGCCTGAAACGATTGAGCGCCATGGTGGCGTAGACAGCAATGTCGATCAGGTCGTCGGTTATGGTATTCAGCGTCGACTGGTCAATGATCGGTGGTTCGGCCGGTCGTGTTGCCTGCTCCAATTCCTCATCCAGTAGCTCGTCCCCGCTGGACGCAGCGTGTTCAACATCTTCGATGTCTTCGTGCGCGTTTACTGGCAGCGCGCTGCTTCCGGTTCCAGTCCCGTCTTCATCCTTGCCACAGCTCGGGGATGCTGGTGACAGCGGTGTGCGCAGCTCCGATATGTCGGTGTGAAAAGATGCGCGATCCGGGTTGAAACTGAGGCTGTAGATCATCGGCGCGGGCTTGGGCTTGCGCTGATTCTTCCAGGCCGTGACGACTGGCGAGAGGCTGTTGAAGGCGAGGAATCCCAGGAAGCCGAAGGGAGTGAGATAAACCGCGCTGATCCACTCCAGGCTCACCAGGTGATCGTAAAGCGTCACCAGCCCGAGTAGCGCCAGGCCACCCGTTAGCAGCCTGGCCGTGTCCTTATTGCCGCTCTGGTACAGCCGGTAGGTGGCGTAAGCGGCAAAGGCCAGTGACGCCAGCATGGTGATTTCCACGGCCGTCCACCAGGGACTGATGCTGGGCTGGAGGGTGCTCATGGTCGGCGCGGTATAGAGCAGGCTGCCGGGTGAGCCCAGGTTGTTAATCAGGAAGATCAGCCACACGGCGGTGAGCAGGTCGAGCAGCAGAGCCGGCTTGTAAGCGGTTCGGAAGGCGATAAACCAGACCACTGCCAGCCACAGCATGATACCCAGGCCGATAGCCAGTTTGCCGGCAGGTATCAGGCTGTTCTGGCTGGGTGGCTGGTAGGCCAGGGCACTTGCCAGGGCAAAGCCTGCCAGCAGCAGATACAGCAGTCCGAGCTGCAGATTCGGGGAGCGGATCGCACGGTTCCCGGCCAGAAACAGGTGATGGCCACCCGCATACAGGGTCAGTCCGGTGACGATGTAGAGTACGACTGTCAGCATGGTTCGGGTCAGGCCTGGTTCCGGCTAGTTTACTACTTAGGGCTGTTAGCGGTGAGTACCGCGTTTTATTAAGGAATTTCGTGGTTTATCGCCACCATAGAGAAAGTGCCGGAATATAGGTCACCAGCATCAGCCAGACCAGCATGAGGGCCAGAAAGGGCAATGCGGCGCGAAACAGGCTGAGCACCGGTTTTTCAAAGCGCTGGCTGGCAATAAACAGGTTTATGCCGACCGGGGGGGTGGAATAGCCGATCTCCAGATTGGCGAGGAAAATAATGCCCAGGTGTACCGGGTCAACACCGAAGCGCTGGGCCAACGGCAGGATCAGCGGCACGATGACCACGGTGGCGGAAAAAATATCCATCATCGCGCCTACCGCCAGCAGGAAAAGGTTCAGCAGGATGAGAAACTTCAGCGGCGTGTCTACGCTGTCCTGCATCCAGTCGAGCAAGCGCATGGGTAGCTGGGCGTCGATCATCAGGTTGGTCAGGCCCATGGCCACGCCGAGAATAATCAGAATGCTACCCACCAGCGTGGCGGTATCGGCAAGCAACGGTACCAGTTGGCTGCGCAGCACAATGGAGCGATGCACAACGGATTCCAGTACCAGCACGTAGAGTGCCGTGAACGCTGCGGCTTCGCTGACAGTGACGTAGCCACCGAAAATGCCAACCACGAGCAGGATTGGCAGCAGAATATCGCCGCTGGCTTCCTTGCTGGCTCGCCATGCAGTGTGGCGGTGGAAAGCATGGTGTTTCACGCCGAAGCGTGCGCCGGTAATAGCGGCATAGGCGCCGAGCATGATCATCAGCATCAGGCCCGGCACAACGCCGGCGACAAACAGCTCATCGATGTTTACGCCGGCGACAACGCCGTACAGCAGAATCGCCAGGCTGGGTGGAAACAGCAGTCCCAGCGAACCGGATGTCGTCAGCAGGCCGAGACTGAAGCGTTCCGGGTAGTGGACTTTCATCAGCACCGGGTAGAGCAGGCCGCCAAGTGCAAGGATGGTGACACCGGAAGCACCGGAGAACGACGTGAAGAACGCACACGCGCTAATGGCGACTACCGCCAGGCCTCCCGGTAACCAGCCCAGCAAGCCGTTGAACAGCCGGATGAGTCTTTGTGGGGCGCCACCGGCCGCAAGTACTACACCGGCAAGGGTGAATAACGGAATGGCGGTCAGGTTGGGGGAGGTTGCCAGGCGGTTGAGTTCAATGATCAGTAATGCAGAGTCCAGCTCACTGTGGTAGGCGAACAGCAGACTGCCGGCACCGAGTGCGGTGAACAGCGGTAGCCCGAAGACCGCCAGCAGGACGAGAATGGCTACGGCAGGCAGCACGCGTCTTCTTCCTGTCCGATCAGGGTGGCGAGAATAAATTCCAGGGTCAGCAGACAGAAGCCGGTTGGTATTACCAGGCCGACCAGCACCAGCCAGCGTTCATGGTCCGGTGCATACTGCCATTCGTCGAGCCAGTAGCGGATCGCAGCATCGGCCAAAAGCGCGCACACGACTGCGGCAATGGCGCGCAGGGGGCGATACAGGGCGCGGAGTTTTGCGGGTGACAGGAAGGAGCAACAGATGTCGATCTTGATATGCCGGTTGCGTGACACGGCCAGTGCGGCGCCGAAAAAGGTGACGTACAGGACCAGGTAACGGGTCAGGGCATCGGCACCGGCGAGACCGCTGTCAAATAAATTGCGTGAGATTATCTGCGCCAGCGCGAGCAGTAGCAGCAGCAGCAGGCTGCCGGCTGCCAGCCAGGTTTCGGTTTGTATAAGCAGCTCGCGAAAGCGGTTTAACAATTCAGGGTGCCGTTTTACGGGCCTGATCTGCCCGGTACTGTTCCAGCAGGTGGCGGGTTTTCTCAAACAATGGTCCGGGAATGTACTCGCTGGCCACCAGTTCTGCGGCAGCACGATCGCGCACATCAACGAGTACGGGTTCACTCATTCCGGCACCCGGTTCGATGAATTGCAAGCCGCGTTCTTTCAGTGTGTTGATGCTTTCAGCGTTATCGATACGCGAGGCGGCGATCAGTTTTTCGCCGGCAGCTGTACCGGTTTCGGTGAGGATGGTCTGCAGGTCAGCAGGCAGCTTGTCGTAGAATTTCCTGGTGACTATCAGGCCACCCATGCCGTTGGTCAACGGTACGCTGCTGATATACTGCGTCTTGGTAAACCACTGCAGGGCGATAGCGCCCAGTGGTGGTGAATACACGGTATCGATCAGCCCGGTGGACAGGCTGGTGTAGACATCCATGATCGACAGCGGTACCGGTGATATGCCGCTGGCTTTGAAAAATGCCTGTCCCAGTGGATCGCCTTGCCAGAGCCACACGCGGCGGGTTTTCATGTCTTCCAGAGAACGGATTGGCTCCCGGGAGAACATGTGCACGAAGCCGACTTCCATCCAGCCGAGTAGCGTATAGCCGTTGTCTTTGAAGCCCTGCTTGAACTCGTCGGTAAACTGCTGGCGGATGAAATCAATTTCGTCGGTGTTATTAAACAGGAATGGTAATTCCAGCACGCGCGCCGGCGAATACATGCGACCGATGCCGTAGCCGGTGAAAGCGCCGCCCTGAAGCTGGTTGAAGCGCATTTTTTTCAGCACATCAGGTTCGTCACCCTGGACGCCGCCGGGGTAGAACTTGAACCCGATCCGGCCGTTGCTTCTGGCTCTGAGATCTCTGTCCCATTCTTCCAGCAGGTTCATCCAGGTGGTGCCGCTGGGCGCCAGCGTGGCGAACTTTATGGTGTATTCGGGTGCCGCGGACAGGTTGCCTGTGAGCAGCAAGAGGGCCGTGAGCAGCCAGGTTCGGGATCGGGTTATGGTTATCATTTGCTTATCCGCTGTGACTAGAACCAGTCATCCTCCAATTCCAGCAACAGGCTCGCCCGGTGGCGTGCAATCTGGTTGGCCAGTGCCATTTCCGGAAAACTGCCGACCGGGTCATTGACGACGCCAGTCAGCAGGTAATTGAACTGGTCGGCATCCAGTTGCTGGCGTTCCAGGTATTCGGCCTGCAGCACATCAACCATCAGCAACTTAC
>JBHPFC010000019.1:0-41631 GCA_042576405.1 Pseudomonadota bacterium
TGCGCGTCCGACGTTGTATTATAGACTTTTTCTGCCTCACGGGCTTTATCCGGCTCGGGTAAATCCACATTGGCAAAAATTATCTATGCCAAGCTGCTGGAAGCAGGTGGCCGGCCGGTCACTCTGCTCGACGGCGACATTGTGCGTTTGCACCTGTCCAGCGAGCTGGGCTTTTCGAGAGAACACCGCTTTATGAACGTCAACCGTATAGGTTATGTCGCCAGCGAGATTACCAAAAACCGTGGTATCGCCATATGTGCACCGATTGCACCTTATACGCAGATGCGCCGGGCGGCGCGTGAAATGATTGAGCCGCACGGTAATTTTATCGAGGTTCATGTTGCAACTTCGCTGGAAGCTTGCGAAGCTCGTGATCGTAAAGGTTTGTATGCCAAGGCACGACGCGGTGAAATTCCGGAATTCACGGGCATTAGTGATCCTTACGAGATTCCTGAGCATCCAGAGTTGCGCGTGGGTACGGAGGGGCTGACACCTATGGAAGCGGCGCAGGATATCTATCTCTACCTGCTGAGGGAAGGTTACCTGGATACACAGGCCAATCCTTCGGACGATTAGTATTTCTTGAGAGTAAAGACATGAAAGGCATCATTCTCGCCGGTGGATCCGGTACGCGTTTGTACCCATTGACGCGGTCAGTCAGTAAACAATTGATGCCGGTGTATGACAAGCCGATGATCTATTATCCGCTATCGACGCTGATGCTCGCGGGAATCCGTGAAGCGTTGATTATCACTACACCGGAAGACAGCGATGCCTTCCAGCGACTGCTGGGCGACGGCAGTCAGTTCGGGATGGTTATCCAGTACGCAGTGCAACCAAAGCCGGAAGGGCTGGCGCAGGCCTTTATTATCGGTAAGGATTTCATTGGGGAATCGTCATGTTGTCTGGTTTTGGGCGATAATATTTTTTACGGTCATGGTATGGGCACCAACCTAAGGCGTGCCGCCGAACGTGAATCAGGTGCTACGGTTTTTGCTTACCGGGTACGCGACCCGGAACGTTATGGTGTGGTCGAGTTTGATGCTGACGGACGTGCTCTGTCAATAGAGGAAAAACCGGTTCATCCTCGTTCGCATGATGCTGTGACCGGGTTGTATTTCTATGACAAGCAGGTAGTTGACATTGCAGCCGATCTCAAACCTTCGCCACGTGGCGAGTTGGAGATCACTGACATAAATATGTACTACCTGGCTAGCGGTAACCTGCATGTCGAAAAGCTGGGGCGCGGTACCGCCTGGCTGGATACCGGAACTCACGAATCGTTGCTACAGGCGGCTAATTTTATCGAAACAGTTGAGCAACGCCAGGGGTTAAAAGTCTGCTGTGTGGAAGAGATTGCTTACCGAATGGGGTATATAACTGCCGAACAGTTGGACAGGCTTGCTCAACCGCTGGCAAAAAATGGTTACGGGCGCTACTTGCTGGACATTCTTGCTGAAGACGGGCATCGCTGATGAAGATCAGTCCAATGAAAATTCCTGAAGTGCTTTTGATTGAGCCCGACGTATTCGGTGACAGCCGAGGCTTCTTCATGGAGAGCTGGCATAGAAAAAAATTTACCGAGGCTGGTCTGGACGTAGACTTTGTTCAGGATAACCACTCGCGTTCCAGTCGAAGTGTGCTGCGTGGTCTGCACTATCAACTGAAGCAGCCACAGGGCAAGCTGGTACGCGTGGCGACTGGGGCAGTGTTCGATGTGGCTGTCGATATTCGACGAGGTTCGCCGACGTTTGGTCAGTGGGTGGGTAGTGAGCTCAGCGAAGAGAACCAGCATCAGCTTTATGTTCCGCCAGGATTTGCACACGGTTTTTGCGTGATGAGCGATACAGCTGATTTTCTTTACAAGTGCACAGATTTCTACGCACCTGAATATGAGTATGGCATTCTCTGGAATGATCCTGTTATTGGAATAGACTGGCCGGGGAATGATTTTAGCGTATCAGAAAAAGACGCCAAAAATCGCTTGCTCAGTGAAATGTCCGATGAATTACCGGTTTACGGGAACGGGGTATGACGATTCTGGTAACAGGTTCTAATGGCCAGTTGGGTAGGGAAACCATACTGGCGTTACAGGCGGACGGCGAGTCGTGTATCGGAGTTGGTCGTGATGACTTGGACTTTTCCAGGCCGGGCGTCATTGCAGAAGCGATTGCCGATTATGCGGCTGACTGGGTTATAAACTGTGCAGCTTACACCGGCGTTGACAAGGCTGAAGAAGAGTGCGAACTCGCCTTTACTGTGAACCGTGACGCGGCGCGTGCCGTGGCTGAAGGTGTAAAGCTGAGTGACAGTCGTTTGGTGCATATCTCGACTGATTTCATTTTCGGTGGAGAGAAATCGGAGCCCTATAGCGAGAGTGATGTCGCAAATCCTCTCGGGGTGTATGGGCAGAGCAAGCTTGAGGGTGAGAGCGCGGTAAGGGAGGTCTTGCCTGAAGCCGTTATACTCAGGACAGCGTGGGTATACGGCGCCCATGGTCATAATTTTGTCAAGACTATTCTACGTCTTGCTGCAGAGCGGCAGGAGCTCCGGGTGGTCGATGATCAGATAGGCTCGCCTTCCTATACGGAAGACATTGTCAACGCTATAGCTGCATTAATGACTTCCGGCGCTTCAGGTACCTGGAATTTTACCAATGAAGGTGTTGCCTCCTGGTATGATTTTGCCTGTGAGATTGTTGAAATTGGGGAACAGTGTGGGCTGCCTGTCGTTACAGAGCGGGTGCAGCCTATCCCAACAGAAGATTTTCCCCTGCCAGCGACTCGCCCGGCCAACTCAGTCTTGAGCAAGAAGAAAATACGTGGCCTGCTTAACTACCCGATACCGCATTGGAAAGCCAGCCTGCGTACCATGGTGCAACAACTGGCCGCATTGTAAGCGAAGAGAGAATTATGAAAAAACTACTGGTAACAGGAGGTGCAGGCTTCATCGGCTCGAATTTTGTAAGGTACTGGTTGAAGCATCATCCGGAAGACAGGGTGATTAACCTGGATGCGCTTACCTATGCGGGCAATCTGGAGAGCCTCAAGGATATTGCCGATAATCCCAATTACAGATTTGTACATGGTGACATCTGCGATACGGAAGGGGTAAGCAGGCTTTTCAAAGAAGAGCAGATTGACACAGTAGTAAACTTTGCAGCCGAGTCCCACGTCGATCGTTCCATACTTGGCCCTGAAGCGTTTATAAAAACCAATGTTTTCGGAACTTTTACATTGCTCGAAGTGGCGCGTAACAGCTGGAGTGGCGACAAAACATCATGCCGGTTCCTGCATGTGTCGACAGATGAAGTGTATGGCTCACTGGAATCGGGTGATCCGGCTTTTACAGAAGAGACACCGTTTGCACCGAACAGTCCGTACTCCGCATCCAAAGCATCGTCGGATCACTTGGTGCGTGCGTATTTCCACACTTATGGTTTGCCGGTCCTGACCACCAACTGTTCCAATAACTATGGGCCATACCAGTTCCCGGAAAAGCTGATCCCGCTGGTTATTCTCAACGCGCTGGAAGGTAAAGCGCTGCCGATTTACGGTGACGGAAAAAATATTCGTGACTGGCTGCATGTGGATGATCACTGCAGGGGTATCGACTTTGTAATCCAGAAAGGTCGCCTTAGTGAAACTTATAATATCGGCGGTTGTAACGAGTGGACAAATATCGATATCGTCAAACTCATCTGTAATCGTCTGGATGAACTAAGGCCGGGCAGTTTTCCGAAGAGCGATCTTATTACCTATATAAAAGATCGCCTCGGGCATGATCGGCGTTACGCCATAGATGCCGGAAAAATGAAGCGGCAGCTTGATTGGGAGCCTCTTTATACGTTTGAGAAAGGTATTGAGGAAACCATCAGCTGGTACCTGGATAACCAGTCGTGGTGGGAGCGGGTTCGCGATGGTGCCTACCGTAGTTATTACAGCCAACAGTATCAAGAACCGGATGGTTAATACTTGGTTTGACTAGGTGCTATCAACGGTTAGTAAGGTTGGGTCGATGGTAGTGATTGTAGAGTCAACCGTGATTGCACTTACAGTGACTATAAGCTGGGCATCTTGGCTATCCTCTGTCCCCACGTTGTTTGTTACTGACTGCTGCATCCCACAGTAGGTATGACCAAGCCCGGTGACCTGCACTACTATGCCCGCGTGCACTGCTACCAGGCAATCCGCCATCATTTCCCGCAAAACCTGGCCATGTTGTCGTTGCTGCCGCTCGCCATGCTCATGGCTGGACCGCGTGAAGCCCTGTGGCACGCCATTGTCAGTCAGAACTATGGTTGTTCACACATGATCATCGGGCCGAAGCATGCCTACCCGCCAGCTGGCAACGGTGAAGAGCACCACTTCTACCAGCCGGAGCAATCGCGCGAACTGGTCGAAGAGTTCAGTGCAGAACTGGATATAGATATCGTCCCCGTAGAGGCCATGCGCTATGTACCGGCCAAGGATCGTTTCCTGCCCGCATCAGTGATTGAAAGGGAAGGCCTGGACGCCATCGACTATACCGATGCACAATTGAAAAACGACCTGAGCCAGGGAGAGGAAATCCCCGCCTGGTTTAGTTTTCCGGAAGTCGTGCGCGAGTTACGCAAGGCCTATCCACCGCGTAGCAGGCAGGGATTTACACTGTTTTTTACCGGGCTGTCCGGTTCGGGTAAATCCACACTGGCGAAAATTATCTATGCCAAGCTGCTTGAAGCGGGTGGCCGTCCTGTCACCCTATTAGACGGTGGCATCGTCCGCTTGCACCTGTCCAGCGAACTGGGGTTTTCCAGAGAGCATCGCTTTATGAACGTTAACCGTATCGGCTATGTGGCCAGTGAGATTACAAAGAACCGTGGCATAGCCATTTGTGCACCAATCGCGCCCTATACACAGATGCGTCGTTCGGCACGGGAAATGATTGAGCCGCACGGTAATTATATTGAGATTCATGTGGCTACTTCACTAGAAGAATGCGAAGCGCGTGATCGTAAAGGTTTGTATGCCAAGGCGCGTCGTGGTGAGATTCCCGAGTTTACCGGTATTAGTGATCCTTGCGATATTCCTGAACACACGGAGCTGCGAGTAGATACCGAGGGGCTGACTCCTATGGAGGCGGCGCAGGATATCTATCTCTATTTATTGAGAGAGGGTTACCTTGATACTCAAATTATTCCTTCGGACGACTAAGGTGATTGTTGTTGAGTAATAGTCTCTCAGGAATATTTTGATGGCTCGACTCAGAGGGCTTATGATCTAGTGATGCAGATAGCAACTCCAGTGCACAAAGATTGTCCCGCTGTTAAAAAATGTTTTCAAGGCACCCTTCCGCTGGTCGGGTGAACAAGTGCAGAGTTTCATAAATACTATTCGATAGTGGTATTATTTTTGAGTCCATTGATATTAGTGTCGTAAATATTCATCAACATCTCAAAATTTTGTTTCGCAGTGAAATTGCTATCAAAGTGTTTTCTGGTTGTGTTACGCATGGTAGCAAGTGTGTCTCTGTCCTTTAGAAGGGCGATGACATTTTGTGCTAGGTCAAGGTCGTTTCCCGGTTCAAAGGTTGTTCCTGTTTCGCCGTCAATGATAATTTCTGTAAGACTCCCGATCCTGGAAGCCAAGATCGGAGTTCCGCAGGCATAGCCTTCAAGCGCAACCATTGGAAAACCCTCGTACCATTCTGATGGAATAACCTGCAAGTCTGCGTGACTGATAATGTCCAGTACTTCGTTTCGGGGTAGAGACCCCATGAATTCGATGTTGAGGTTATTTTGCGTCGCGTTTTCTATGAGCTCACTTTTTAGTGGTCCATCTCCGAGGATCTTCAGGGGCAAATTATTCACATGGTGCCAGGCTTTTAGCAGCGTTTTCAGGCCTTTCTCCTCGCTCAGTCGGCCGACATAAACTACATACCCGCCTTGGCCTCGACCGAAGGGTGGAGGGGAGGGGAGAAAGTTTGGCTTAACGACAATTCTATTGGCAGGGAGTCCGCCAAGCTCATATCGAGTTGCGGAGAACTGTGTTAGGGCAATATAGCGGCTAACTGATGACAGGTAAGTTCCACGAGCACGATTCAGGGAAAGCATGCCGACCAGGGCACCTGTTGCTGTTAAGGAGTTACGGTAGCAGCGGTGACGAAGCGCTGGAAGTAGCGAGTGGCCTAGGCAGTCTTCACAGGGTTTTCCCTCTCGCAACAGGAGCGCACCGGGGCAGATAAGACGATAGTTATGTAGCGTTTGTATTACCGGAACGCGAGAACGGGAGCATGCAGCGTATGCGCTTGGTGATATCTGCGGGAACGTATTATGAAAATGTGCAATATCCGGTCGCGTTTTCCTGATAGTCGCCTCAATAGCCTTGTATGTTTTTCTGGACCATATTGTTGATGCTGCAACATCCAACCGGTTAAGAAGAGTGGAGTCGTCTATATCATCATTGAAACGCTCAAACGGAATCACTTCTACTCCGTTGCTTTCGAGGAGTGCACGCTCGTTACGAAATACGGCGTCTTCGCCGCTGGGGGCGCTTGAGCGGTAGAAATTGTGGCACAGCAATACTCGCATTAGTGCAGCTTTATCATCGTGTTAGTATGATGTTTGATACCATTCATGGGAAACGGCGGTGGATGATTTAATATAATAATAATATAAAACAATATGTTACTGGTTGCGCCTGTTTTATTTGTTTTAATCTTCGGCTATCATTACCAACCGCGGGCCACTAAACAATACACTAAGACGGCCCTGTATTTTGGCACAGGTCAGTTGCGTTGGAAAATACAATTACGAAATGCCTTGAAACCCTGTTGCTGGAATTAAATTACGCTATCGAACGGAATATTGAATCGATCGATATCCCTCTTGAGGGCGACGTCGATATTCTTATCACGTATCCGGACTATGTGCATTTTATTCGGCGAGCCAGAGAACAGAACCTGGTGATTTCGATCGCCCGGGTATATGGCGGTGCCCGCGTGTATTTGGAATGCCCAGGAATGCTTATAAAGCGAGTCGACTTTATCTGGCGATTACACTACCGCGGTATCAATTTTCTTGATGTAAAAAAATTAATCAGCGAGCGAATATTGTCTGCTGAAGCGGGATTATATGTATTGCCCGAACGCGAGCAGGCTTACGTAGTATTTTATATAAAAAATTCCTACGGTGGTGCGCCAAAGTATCGTGAGTTGCTGGAAAAATATGGTTTAAAAGTCTTGAGTCCTGCCGAACGAAGAAAGATGTTGTCGACATTCTGGGTAAAAAAGACATGGCAAACGTTGGTTGGTGTGTTGTCTTATTGGCTTTCCTATCTGAGCCGGATCCTGAGCCCTACCGGGCTAGCCGTTTCAGGAGTCACTTCCGACCGTATTCGTAATATGAAAGTCTTGGGTTACTTGTTTCAGGGGAAAATTTGTGAGGAGTATAGTCGAGTTAAAGTCGTTATCCGGTCACGTTTTCTTTCCGAGTTATGCATTACTAATAAGCATTTTGCAGAGCTAAAACTTAAAGAACATGTTACTGATAACGATATCAAGGAAGAAGTAATAGCGTGCCTGAGAAAAAGAATTGCCCATGACTGATAAAGCTTATAAAAACGGCATGTTTGTAGTGCTCCTTGGTCCGGATGGCTCTGGAAAATCCACCTTGGCCAATGGGATTGCCCAGATTGCGGAAAGTGAGTTTCAGGGGCTTGAACACTTTCACTGGCGACCCGGGTTGCTACCAAAGTTATCAAGGCAGAAAGAGGGGCAAAGTACGAGTAAAAAGGAAGCAGCAGCAAGTGATGCTCCCCCTACTGAATCGGCGTATGGAACAATTGTATCGCTAGTTCGCTATTTATATTATCTGAGTGATTTTGTTATTGGCTATTGGTGGATTATTCGACCTCAGGTGAGTCGTGGCACGCTGGTGCTGGGTGAACGATGGTATTACGACGTAATAGCCTACCCTGCACGTTACGGATTTAAATTGCCGATTTGGTTGCTTAGGCTGGGTTCTTGGTTACTGCCGAATCCTGACCTCGTCGTGCTTTTATCGGCTGACCCGGAGGTTATTCACGCTAGAAAACCGGAGCTGGCACCGGCATTGATCGATGAGCAGCTGCACAAGCTACGTGCGTTGTTGCCGCTGGATTCTGGTATTGAGGTGTCGTCTGGGTGTGATCCGGAACAGAGCCTCCGGACAACACGAGACGCGATCTTGGGGCAGCGCTTAGTGAGTCATTCAGCTTCGAAGCGAGGCCGCGATAGCTGGAAGGGGTTTCCCGGATACGGTGAAGTTAAGGTATGGATTGGACCTTCGGATACATTGAAGAATGCATTGCGGTTGTACCATCCCTATTCACGCATGGGAAAACTGGTAACGAGAATTGCAAAAGTGTTACCCAATTCAATTGCTAGTAACCTTTTGTGCCGAAAAGTGCGAACTCATAATGAGTCTCGTCGACTAAAGCGGATACTTTCCACGCTTGAAATGCTCGATCAGCGGCGTGAAGCAGTTATTAGCGTTAGCACCGGCACGTGTGGTCCGCATCAAAAAAACACAGCACAGCTGTCAGAAAACGGAATACCCTTCGCTTACGCAAAATTCGGCTGCTCTTTCGAAGTGTCTGCACTTGTGAAGAACGAATACCTTGCGCTAAAAAGACTGGCTGCGTCTGAGTCGATTCGAGAATGCGTGCCGGAATCCATTGGCTATTGGGAAGATGACGAGGGTAAGGAGAGCGTTCTCGTACAAAGTACTCTGGAGCAGAGTATGAGTCCATCTCCTGTTCTGGTTGATGCTTCGGTTACAGCATTTTTACTGATGCTTTGTGACACGGCCGGAACGGAGATGGATGTAAAGGATATTTCACGCAGTTTGGGGGTTTCAGAACTTTGTGACGAGTTGCGTGCTAAGCAGCCGGAAGTATCCAGGTTACTACATCATGCTCTTACAGTGCTTAAGTCGCAGCATGGAGAAAAATATAAGGTTATTCCAAGCCATGGCGACTTTGCACCATGGAACGTGCTTAGATCGGATCAGAATGACTCCCTGTTTGTCATAGACTGGGAATACTTTGATACAGAAACCCCGGCGCTGATGGATCTTTTTCATTATGTTTACATGCCGATGCGTTTGGTCGCAGGAAAAGCCCCGTTGTATGTTGTAAACGAACTCATTGAACTCGCACAGTCGAGCTGTGTTTCCGAGCTAGCCGAGCGCTGTAAGGTGTCTGGCAATGAATGGAAGCGCTATATACTTTGGTATTTTCTGTGGCTTGCCGTGCGTGAATATCAAAGCGGTTATGTGTCCGGCTACTTGCAAAAGTGTATCAGGATACTCATGAATAAAATGCCTATAGAAGGGGTAAGGCCGAAAGTGCTGGTTGGCGCTTATGCCTGCGAACCTGGTGAAGGTTCTGAGCCGGGTGTTGGGTGGAACTGGGTTGAGCAGATTGCTAATGAAGCCGATATACATGTTATTACTCGTGTAAATAACCGCGACGCAATAGAGAAGGAAATGGCAGCACAGCCTTCTTTGAATATAAGATTCAGCTATATTGATCTCCCAAAATGGGCTTCATTCTGGAAGCGTGGGCAGCGAGGAGTCAGAACCTATTATTACCTGTGGCAATTTGTTGCATATCTCAAAGCAAAAGAGCTTGAGAGTGAAGAGTTCTTTGATCTGGCGCATCATGTTACTTTTGTGAATGACTGGCTTTGGTCTTTTGTAGGGCTGCTATCATTACCCTACATATGGGGCCCTATAGGTAGTCACCCACCTTGCCCGCGCCATTTAATAGCGCGGAAAAAAAACAGAGTGCAGGAGACCGTTAGAATTGTCATTCAAAACACGTTTCGGATACTGGATCCGCTCTACTGGTTAACAATGCTGCGGGCAGCCAGAGTTGTTGCGATTACCCAGGAAAGTTTCCAGAAGATTCCGTTACGCTTTGTGCCAACTGCGCGCCGTAAAGTGGAACCCGCAATAGGAATGGAGAAGTTGCATTTATCAGCGCAAGTGGCAGACAAGGAGTCTGCGCGCCAGGTATTGTATGTTGGCAGATATCACTACACAAAATGCCCGCAATTGGTAGTTGAGGCCTTTGCAAAAGTGCTATATAGATTTCCTGATGCCAGGCTTATGATGATAGGTTCCGGTCCGGAACGACAGTCGTTGGAAGAAGATGTTGCTATGTTGAATATCCGCCATGCGGTAACGTTGTGTGAGCAATTAAGTCGTCAAGATGTTCTAACGGCGATGAGTAACGCAGATTTATTTTTATTTCCCAGCACAGAGGGGGGCGGCATGGTGGTTTTGGAGGCAATGGCGTCGGGAATACCAGTCGTTTGCCTGAACTACGGCGGTCCCGGAGAAATGGTGCGTAACGAAGGTGGAGTATGTGTTCCGCTTGGCACTAAGGAGCAGGTTGTCCAGGGACTGGCCAGTGCTGTTATTGATTTGTTTGAGGATGATGTCAGGCGTCAAAGTATCGGTGATGTTGCGCGAAAGCGAGTAAGCCAATGTTATGAATGGAGCAGAAAAAGAGATTTTGTAAAAGCGCAGTACCAGGCGGTGGTTCATGCGGAGATAGCGCATGGGTAATAGAATATTGCGTAGAAAAGGAGAGGTGTCGCCGTCACGTCGAAAAGGGAAGGATGATGCACCGACGGATTTAACGCTCTCTTCTGACTTCAGTGCGCCGTCCAGTAAAATGAAGCTGGAGCATTGGGCGTGGGTGCTTCTGTTTTTCAACTTGATACGATTTTTGCCGCGCGGGCATGATGTCACTGGACTTGACCCACATTCCTCTTATCGAATCTTGCTGGTTATTGGTGCAAGTATATTGGTAATGCTGAGTCTGGTTGCAAATAGCCGGTCTTTAATACAGTTCGCCCGCCCGCCACTATTATTCTTGTTAGCTTATAGTCTGGTCGCTATTGGATCGTCGCTAACTGCTTCCGTAGCATTTTACTCATTATGGAAGGCAATCGAGATGCTGGTGCTGACTGGATGTATAGCGGCACTACTCGGCATGCCAAACTTTAAGATCGGGATAGGTAAGGCGTACCAGATAATGGTTCTGTTGCTTGGTGTTTTTTGCTTCTCGCCCTGGCTGAGCGCGATCTTGGCGCCAAGTCAGGCGTTCCAACCTCAAGCAGGCCTTATTCCAGTGATGCTTTATGGTGTCATTCCACCGGTGAACCCGAATACACTCGGGTTCCTGTCCTCCGTGACAGGCCTAGTTCTAACCGCCCGTTTTATGCGCCATCAGGATAAGAGATATTTATATGGGGCGTTGTGGTTTCTTGCCATGGTTACTCTATTTATGAGTAATTCCAGGACAGGGATTGCAGCTTATATTCTAGGTGTTGTGGCTTATTCTATTGTCGACAATAGGAAAAACATTACGGTTTTGGTCATGGCTTTTGGGCTAGTGATAATTTTGGTGGGACCAGTGCGCGATCTTGCCGGGCAGTATCTCCAGCGCGGGCAGCACATTGAGAGTGTTAGAAACATGTCCGGCCGAGCTAGCACCTGGAAAGTTGCGTACGAATATTTTTTAAAATCCCCATATGTGGGGCACGGCTACGCAGCGGCAGGTAGATTTGACGTGCTGGGAAATGCAAGTAGTCACCTGCATGGCACTATATTTGAAGTTATGGTTGGGCTTGGGCTGATGGGGCTGGTTCCATTCCTATTGTGGGTGATCTTTACAGGGGTGCTGATGTTCAAGGCGTGGCGAAATGTCAGGCAGGGTTACCCAGATGACGCACGATCTGTAGTCGCTGAATGGTCGGGGTTGTTTGTTATTCTTATTATTCGCTCAACGACGAGTTCAGGATTATATGCTCATAATATTGAGACGATGTTGTTCGGTGTTCTAATGGCAGCGCTTATGGCGGAAATATGGCGTGAGGTAGGAAAGCCAAGTGCATCAAGGTGAAAGTTGTAGGGGCGCAATGAAAAGAAACAGTTTATATGCGCTCTGATTAGCGGGGCGGTTCGTAAAAGACGCCTCTCCTTTGTCTTTTCTGAGTGGTATCATTGACGCTAATCCTTCGCAATTAAAAAAAATATTAGGTAGCGGTACTATGCTAAAACTTATTTGTTTACAGGCATTTCATAATGAATAAATTACAAAAGGTGTTATATAGCCTTGCTAGCGATAGAGCATGGTTATCAGGGAGTCACTCTGGCCTCATATCAAGAACCAAATACATACCTGCAAAGTACTATGCGCTCTTTAGTCAGCCTGGGTCTATAAACTACCTCGGTCGTAAATTCAGGTACGATAATAAAAATACCCCTGTCACCCTGCAATCCTACCCAGCAGAAATTCAGCGCCTCAATCAGTGGGTGGATTTTTCCGAACCAACAAATGTTCTTGATGTGGGCGCTAATATTGGGCAGTTTTCTTTCACGCTTAACGCGGTTCATCCAGGCACAAATGTCTTTGCATTTGAACCTAACCCTAGTGCATATTCGATCTTGTCGAAGAATATTGAAAATATAGGGAATATTCACCAGTATAATTATGCGCTCGGACCGCCTGGGAAAATGAACTTCTATTTTGTCCAGGGCGCGTCTGCAAAGGGAAGTTTTATAGAAACTAATGCAAGCATTAATCTTGGTAATGTTAAAACGGATAAACTTGAGGTTGAGCTGGTTGAGCTGGACGGGGCTACGTGCGATCAGCTCGGAATTCCAGAAAAGTTTGACCTGGTAAAGATCGATGTTGAAGGTTTTGAATATGAAGTTCTCAATGCTATTCGGCATATTGATACACGATTCATGTACATAGAGTTTTCAATGGCTCGGGCACACAAATATTCTTTCTATGAATTGCTTGACAGGATTTCCGATTATTTTGGTCTGGCCGATGTTTTATATTGTGACCAAATAGATTTACTGGATGACGAGCGTACGATTGGTAATCTTCTAGTGAAATGCGGCAGTTAGGATGGTTGTGATTGTTGTTCGTTGTTTCCTTTAGGTGACGCAAGTTGGCTGCAACGCATAAATTAGAAGTCTCGGGTAAGCGGCTTCGCTAGATCATGTATGCAATACGGGCGACCACGTTGTAAGCCTGACCGTAGTATCGTGCTTAAAAACGGGTAAATTTATTCAGTTTCTTTTGGGTGTCGCATCTGGATTGTTAGCATGTCATCCGGTGAGTGATCTATGAGAATAGATTGATTGTTTTATCCTCATTTATTGAGGTGCATGGATATCCAGTATGAAGTCGGGATCTTCTTGACTGAAGGTTACTTTGCCATCATTGACAAGCGTTTTATCGAACACCCTTCCGGAAAAGTCCATTTTGGATACTTCGTACATTTTATTGGGCAGCGTCAGTTCAGCCGATACCCGGCTAACTATAGCAGGGGCTGAACCAGCATTGAGAATGGTGTCATCTTCTCCTCTAAGAAAGCCGGTGTTTTGACTTTGACTTATCAACGATGTTGTAAGCAGGCGGGAGCGCTCAATTGGTGCGTTGTCTTCTGAAACAAGTCCGAAGGAGATAAAATCCTCGCTAATATTGCTTAGTGCAATGCCTCCTGTAAAAGAGTGTGCTTTTCCAAAAAAGCCGGTAATCGCTTTGGCCTCAGGCGTGTCTACAACCAGCTGGCCTTTTCCCCAGTCCCATATGACCCGCCTGTCGCCCTTCGGGTTCGCCCAGATAAGAGGATTTTCTATTGAATCTTTTAGCGGCCTGTCCTGGGAGAATTCAATATCTTTGCCCAAGTCCAGTTCGAGTATTGCACCTGTTGTATAGGCGGCTTGCCGAACTTTCTGGAAAATGGGCATTGCCTGCCAGTTATATCCATACTGCCAGTTTTCTAGGGTTTTCTTCCCGAAGGTAAATGTTACCGGATTCGGTGCGGGAGGAATGTAACTGTTTATGAAAATCAGGCCGGCAATTCTAGATGCGGCCATCAATACTTCATCGGCGGATATGTCCCACTTCAGCTTTGGGTCGTAAACTGGCAAGCTTGAGTACTTTGCATTGTTTTTAATGCCGCGGCCCCATAACCAGAAAAACACGCCATCTGCATCCTGGAAGGATGCAAAGGCGGCTATTCTGAGCGGCCACTCTGCGCGGTAATCCGCGGAAACTTGCGCGTTCCCAGTATACATGATCCAGGGCTTGCCCCTTAGTTTGAATTCCCTGCTCCCCTGGTTTTTATTGGCGAATAATGGAGGTTTCCAAAGCATGGATTGACTGCCAGAACCCTGACTGCCTCCCAATCCATAGGCGCAGAAGTCTGCATCTTTACATGCATAAAGGTCAAAAAGTTTTACGCGACCGGTCGTATCAAGGTTTACGGGGATATTGGGGGCAAGTGATTTTATGCGTCCCATAAGAGTCTTGTGCCATTTCTCAGCTATTTTGTAACTTGCTATGGTGCTGCTGTCGTACTTTGATGTTTCATTTTGGAGAAGACGCGTGACGTAGGGATCCTGGTTCTTGGGGTATCTGGCAATACCTGCCGCACTGGAAATAAAACCGTTCTCATCGGATAGATAGAGGAGGAGTCCATCCTGATTTTTATAGGTGTTTTTTGTATAGGGGTTCGTATGATTAAGTAACTGGGTAATGAAGCGTAACTTTGCCTGCTGCAGCCCCTTGTCTAGATATAGCGCGCGTTTTGCCAAGTGTGACTCCGAATGCGGAGCCTGGATCTTGCGGGTCGCTTTATATCGACCATATGCTGCTTCGGGGGTGACTTGGTTTGATGTGTAGTCAGATATGCGGGGTTTAGGTATCCGGGTCGCAGCAGCGAACCATACGTATAAACCAGCTTCGCGGCATCTGTAGATGAGGTAATCCAGTCGATCCATGGGGGACCTGTCACCTCTTTTGGACTTAGGTACGCCGTCATGGAACATCTCCGATATGCCCCATATAGCAATGGCGTTGAAGCCCATGGCCTGAATTCTCGATACCATGGCGTCGGTCGTCGCATATTGGGCAACGCTTAATCCGGGGGTTAAATGTGCCCCCCATAATTTTATCCGCGTGCCATTTTCATAGAACCGGCCATCGCGAACCTCCAGCGCAAATGCGGTATTGCAAAATAGCAATAGCGCACTGACTAGCGTGGCGCTGGTATTTAAAGAGTTATGTTTGAGATTCAATGGCATGCCCTTTCGATGTAACTGCGTTACCTTGCCTTTTCTTCTATCCTAAAGCTTTACCATCACTACCGTTATGGTACGCCGGATTTTCTTATAAGGTATTCTGCGTAATTGCTAGAGTTATTGTCAAATCTGGCGTTTAGCAGTATGAATCAAGCGGCGACCTGATCGACTCCTGTTACCTCGATACCATCTTTGAATTTGATTCCGGTTACCACCTTCGCGAGGTAATCGAAACCACGTAATCGTCACCACTTCTTCTCGGCACACAGGCCAAGCTTGAACGTTATGTGCAGCATGCCATCACGTCACAGGCAGCCCTTGGATCGATTGGTCCGATGGTGGATCGTCCCGAAGGTTGATTCAATCGGATTACTGGTCCAAATGCACTGCCAGTGCTGGGCCGGAAAATTATAAAAGGCCATCAGTTCCTCCCCGTCTTTGTGCAGGCAGACGGCTGCCTTTGGATACTTCGGCTCATAGGTATTAATAAACAGATCGAATGCCTTTTCTGCATCGGCCTAGGTTGCCGCCTGCCAAATTTCATGCAGCGCCTGTTTTGCTTTCGGCTGAGCCGATTTTGGCAGGCAATTGAGCACATTCATGGTCTTGTGCATCCAGCAACATTACTTGCCGGGTCTCTGGATACCCTTCCTCCAGGGTGGCCCAGAAGCGCATAGCACCGTCACCAATGGCCAGTTCGAGTATATTCATCCCAGGTGACTTCAGCTTTAGTAATACTTATCGCCAGCTCTGCGTGGACTCTCTCACACCATCTTCAATCGCCAGGAAATGCTTCTCACCACGCTCATTTACTCCGATCGCCACCAAGGGCGCACAGCTTCGACTGTTCCGCTCTCAGGCGGCTGTAGACATCGTCTGCCCAGACATATTGATCCAGCCGTTCCTCGCACTAGACCTTCAGGACCCCGCCCATCAGGAGCGAGGCATATTTTGTAAAATGAACCGGGCACCTAGTAGGCAAGGTAACATGGGCCATTTCATGGTTGCCAGGTGGGTCAGGAATAGGTTGTTGCCACTTAACGGTTCTGGTCATCGAAGCACAGAATATTGTACAATGATGCAAATTCCATGCTGTAAACTTTGGTTGCAGCCTTAAGGGATCATGGTTGGTTGAATCGATAGATATTTGGTGGTTTTTAGCGTGATGCCGAGTCTGTGTGGCTATAATGGACATCGATAATCAAGTAATAGTTTATAATTAATTAGGTGGCGAATATAGCTGAGCTACTGGCAATCAACCAAGCCTACTTACACTATGGATAAACGTACTAACCACCCAGCTGAAGAGGCGCTTCTATTAGCGCGAATGATTCGTCAAGAGGGGCGACTATTGCATCGCATGGCAAGTGTTTACTGGAAGTTGGCATTCCATTTGACCCGTGTTGTCGAGCATCTACCACAGTCTCTTCCCAAAGATCAGCGACAATCCGTGCTTAATTTCGGTTGTGGCAATCAGTTTTATGATAACGCAGTAAACTCTGACCTGTTTAGTGTGCACCGGTTTTTATTAAACAGGCGTCGTCCCGACATCTACTGGACGGGTACAAGCGATATCGCGTCACTGCGAGGCCATTTCAGCGACATTGTGTGTGAACATGTTATCGAACATTTGTTACCGGATGTCGTTGCGGCTCTATTTAGTTCGCTGTTTAAGGTGCTAAATAGAGGAGGGAAAGTAGTAGTTTCTTTTCCAGACGTCCAAAAGATACTAAAAGGAGAGCCCACGTACGGATTCAGTTCATCAATAGTTTCGCTGAACTCTGTGACGTATCGGCATGGGCATGCCTTCATGTATGACACAGATATTGTGGCGGAGTTACTTCGAACTGCTGGATTTTCGAATGTTGCAGTTACAACACTTGATAATGCACCACTGCAGGAGTTCCTTCTGCCAGGCAGGGAGCCCGAATCAGCCTATGTGACGGCTGAGAAAGCTTAGTCGTAAAAGGCGTATCCCAGGCTAAGGCCCTCAATCGGTATGAATAAAAGTATAATTGCTCAGGCGAAGGCATCTACGATCCGAGTGGCGATCATCCAGCCTATCCTGGCACCCTATCGGCGACCACTTTTTAAACGCCTGGCCACACATGCGGAGATTAAATTAAAGGTTTTCGCATTGGCGAGTAATTTCGAATATCGGCGTGGATGGAATATCTCACAGTCTGAAGATTTTGACATTGAAGTTGTAGAATCAATTCAGCGCCCTGCTACTGTACGTTCAAACACCGGCTTTTCAATTCGGGGTGTACGCATGATATCACCCAAGTTGGCATGGAGTGTGGCATCATTCAGACCCGATGTCGTGATATGCACTAATATCTCCGAATATGTGGCGCTACTACCGCTCAAGGTTCTCCATCCTTGTGTTATAGGCGCCTGGGTGGAGGATACCAAGTATACCGCCTCTCACTACAGGACGCCCCGACGTTGGCTCAGGGCTTTCCTGTATAGGCATATGCAGTTTTTTCTGTTTAATGGCGAGGCTTCACGGAAGTATCTGGTTCAAGCGGGTGTCAAATCTAAAAACATGGTTCCTGCCATGTGCTCCGTAGACAATTCCCTGTACACAACACCATGCCGCCGCAGAGAATATACAGAAGGTTCCAGGGCGCAGTGGATAACCGTCGGCGCCCTAGTGGCTCGCAAAGGCTTTGCGCAACTCTTGAATGCCTGGGCTGCCCAAAGTTCAGACTTTCTTGAAAGAAACACGCTTCTTATCGTAGGTGAAGGCGACGAAGAGCAACAGCTGCGGAAGTTAGTAGATAATATGCCCGCTGGAACAGTTAGCCTTACCGGGTTTCGCTCTCCAGAGGAGCTGGTTGCTTTCTATGCGGAATCTGATGTGTTTATATTTCCAACTCTACTCGACATATGGGGCCTGACCGTGAATGAGGCCATGGCTTCCGGGCTTCCAGTAATTTGCTCACAATATGCTGGATGTAGCGCAGATCTCGTCAGTGACGCTAATGGTGTGGTAGTAGACCCGCTTGATCCGGATTCGTTCGCCAAAGCGATTCATGATTTCTGGATGATAAGAGATCATTGGCCGGCTATGGGTGAAGCGTCCAAACGTACCATCTCAAAATACACGCTGGATGCTACGGCTGATGCGATTGTTCGTGTGTCTAGAGCAGCTACCCACAACAAGTGACAATGGTCAAGGCGTACTGCTCTCAAGCAAGTTTGACAACGTACGACAGGCTGGTCGTTTATCGCTTTTTCTCCAGACATACCCACTGCGCCATACCGTATTCTTTTGAAAGTGCCCTAATAAATACTGGAAGAGATGATAGCCCATAGAACTTCGAAACCACCTGGGTTAGCGCAAATCTGATATACCTGTTACTTATTCTCTCAATATAGTTCGCAACGGTTCCAGATTTTTGCGACTCTTTTAGATAGCGGTACACGCAGAAACGATTAGCCATATCCAGCACGTTCTCAGACGGCTGATAGACATGGCTGACAATCCGCCATCCATGTTTATCGGCAAACACTTTGAAAGCATCGGGATTCCATCGTCCTATATGATTCGGCGGCATATCCAGAAGAGCTTCATTTGTCTCGCAAAATTCAATGAACTTGTCGTTTGGTACCGCGATAAACAATTTTGCGTTATCAGTAGTCAAACTGGTTATTTTCCTGAACAGGCGATCCAGGCCATCCAGATGCTCCAGAACCTGGAACAGACACACGAAACTAAACCGGTTATTATATTTTTCATCAAGCTCCCTGACGTCACCGCATACGCACTCTGCGCCAATCTCTCTGATTCGACCTACACCGTAATCTGAATATTCCGTGCAAACAATATGTTCCACCGGGATAACATCCTTCACACGCCTGACGAATGCTCCATTGCCAGCGCCAATTTCCAGCAACCAACATTTATCGACATCGAGTTCTTTGACGTAGTCCGTTACTGAATCGAGCGTAACCTGGTTTTCCCATTTCCATTTCGGGTAACCATGTCGTGGATGCGCCGTCGTATAAAAGTCATAGTCACCTGAAACATACGGATCTGCGTAGCAAAAATTACAGCTATTACAGCGATTTACATTACAAGAATCCTTTCTCCAGAGCTTTTCAATGTTACCGACAAGCGTCGTGAATCTCTTGTGGTCCGCCTCTTTTCGCACGAAATGTTGGGCTGCCTCGCCAGAGGTCACTGAATAGAGCTTCAGGATGTCGTTTCCATTACAGACAGGGCATGTCGACACCGTAGACTGATTAGCGTATTCAACCATAGTTACTTATTCCTCTTCGCTCATTAATGCATCCTCAGAAACGTCCGTGGGTAGTTTTTGGTGCCCCGATGGAGCAGAAAATACCGTCACTCCAGCGTACTTGCAGGCCACCCTGCCGACCTATAGCCAAGGTTTCCAAGTTCCGTCGGTCGATCAGGTTTCTGGTTGGTTAGTTCATAAGGAGAATCGATGCCCCGTTACTTTGCGCCATATCCGCGATCGCTCTTACAGTGCGGCTGTTAGATCCTGCAATATTTCCCGCACTCGCGCCTTGGTTTTTAGTGTTGGCGTCCCGCAACAATATAGCACTCCTTACCACTCCTCAATTTTTCGTGTGCTCTATTTTGTCTGATAAAATGACGACTATTGCCTGCTGTCTATTAATTTGGAGAATATCTGAAGCCATGTTTAAGTCTCTCGGCCAACAATTAATGATGGGGCTTAATAGAGAAATGCTCGTTCGCGAGATGTATTATAAATACCTGAGTGCGCCGCAGGATTGTTATTGATCGGCAAATGATAAGAGCCAGTGCGTCTTTATAAATATCCCGAAAACCGGTGCTATGAGCCTGCTTTATTCATTATTTGGCGAAAAAAGAAATACTTGGGCACAGAAATATTCTCCATTATAAATATGCAAATACCAAGAAGTTTAATGACTATTTTAAGTTTGCCGTTGTTCGCAATCCCTGGAATCGTTTTGCATCGAGTTATTTCTTTTTGCTAAAAGGTGGGGTAACAGATTCAGATAAGCAATGGGGCGAAGAAAATCGGGCTAAATATTCGGATTTCAAAGAATTTGTATTGTCACTTAAAAATAAAAGAAACGCGATGCGAATCCTTAATTGGAAGCATTTCCATTCACAAAAAGTATCGGATTGCAGATGGTGGAAAATCTATCCGGAGATGTGCAAAATTGTTGCCGACCTGTACGAGGATGATATAAAGCAGCTTGAATATGAGTCATATTATTAATCTAGTGTTAAACCTGCAATTTCAGTCTTTCGCATATTGTGCGGGTTATCAGTCAATATGGCAGATCAAAAAATAGTGCCTTTAGTAAGCATTGTTGTTCTGAATTACAATAAGCATGACGATCTCGTGCGAAATCTGTCAAGATTGCGTGAGATCAGGTATCCGGAACTGGAAGTGCTTGTAGTGGACAATTGTTCAACTGACGGATCCAGGGAAATGGTCCGAACAGAATTTCCGGAGTACCAGTTGATTGAAGCGCCATTTAACGGAGGTGTATCCATTGGTCGGAACCTCGGTTTCAGGGAAGCCAGGGGTGAATATGTTATCTATCTGGACGATGACGCAGTAGCACCAGTGGATATTGTAGAGAAAACCGTAAAAATATTTCAGTCTGATGAGAAGATCGGTTGCCTGGCGTATTGTGTGCGACAGATGCCCCAGGATATTTTATGTAATGACCTTTCAAGGCAATGGATCATTAACTATCATGGCGCCGGCCATGCTTTCCGCACAAGTGTACTTAAAAAAATAGATTATCTGGATGAGAATTTTTTCTATGGGGGCGAAGAAATTGACAGCACGTTGCGGTCACTGGAAAAGGGGTATAAAACACGTTTTACGCCTGAAATTATTATCGATCATTACGCAAGAATAAGATCTGGAAAAGAATATGGGCGAAGAGCTTCTAGCTGGGTAGCAAGCTGGTGCTGGTTCTACATGAAACATTTCCCAATATACACTGCTTTGCTATGTGTGTGGCGTGTATGGATTGATACAGCTTTTCAATCATTAAGAAGAAGATCGTTCGATACCCCGGTAGTCAGTTTATGGAAAATATTTAGCGGCTTGCCAAGGATATTAAAGTTACGCCAGGTGGCATCGGCAGAGACTATAGCATTTTACATGGATCCCAGTTCAGAGCCATCGCATTATACTAAGTCGATTACAAAAAAAGTATTATCCAAAATCTTTGGATAAGTGTGTGCCTGTTATCACCTGGGTTGTCGGAATCCTTCGGATTTACTAGCCGATTTATGTAGTGGTGCCTTGTGGTATTACCAATGAAATGGTTCTGACCTGCTCCCCATTTTGACTACCACGGTGATCTTAGTAAAATCTACTTCTGCTCCCCACAAAGTCCGCGGCAGCATGGTTCGAAGGAAAACGCCAATGGTCTGCTGAGGCAGTATTTTCCAAAAGACAATGGTAATTATTTTGAATCATGCCCAAGAATGAATATAATTTCTCTATTGTATTGACTCGCTTACAATGACCAGTAGTTATTAGTTGTGATTACGATTGTGTATAAGGAATTATAAAAATAATTGGATTAAACGGAAAAGAATATCAATTTACATCCTGTTGCTAAACCATTAGCACCAGTGTATTCGAATATGACATGATTTTTGATATTGCTTTATGCTGTATAAGCTGATCGACTGCCTGAATTAACCCTGGAAATGTCTTTGAGAAGTCATCAAATACAACTATGGAACCTGGCATTAAGTTTGGGAAAAATAATTCGATATCTTTTTCCACACCTTCTTTCGTATGGTCTCCATCGATGAATAAAAAACGAATATTAGTATCTTTTAACTCAGTTGCTGCTTGCTGATTTGGCATATCATAGAGATGCACAGATTCGCTCAGCCCAATGCGCTTCATATTAGATAAAAATCCTTCCTTTAGGTCGCTTAGATCTTCATTGCCAACCACATAATAATTTTCTTTTCCAACATTCCCTCTGAAATGATCAATAGCAAAAAAACTGCCATTCTTTGAGTTCTCAACCGCTCTAGCTAAGAAACTTGCGGAGCGACCTTGCCATGATCCTATTTCCACAACATCGCCTTTAAGTTCTTGCATATAACATAGCGTATAAAGCAGCTGACCCGATTTAGTAGTGATCATTCCTGGTATCGATAAAGAAATCCTGGCCAACGATTCTAAATCGACTACTTTTTTCGCGCTTAACTCAATGCTGGAATACGGTGAGTAGGAACCGTTAAACTTTTGTATTTTATGTATATCATATCCCAGTTTATTAAATAATCTTTTTACTGTTTCTTTCATGGCTTTCTCCAAAACTAATTCTTCAAATTCACTATTATTAAGTATTTCCTTCGGCTCACTTTTACATGAAGTCGATATTACAGGAGTTTTCAACGAAAGCGACTCAATTAGAACCTTCGGTAGACCCTCATAACGTGAACTCAACACAAAGACATCCGTTGATTCTAAATAGTTATAGGGATTCTTCACAAATCCGTGCATTAGAAAAATCTCTCCACGCCTTCACTTTTTGCGATACTCTCTAGTACTGGTTTTTCGTTTCCATCTCCCAATATAACCAATGTGGTATTTTTCGACTTCAAACAAGTTGCAAATGCTTAACTGAACTCCGAAAATTGCGATATTAAGTTAAGTTTAATGCTAGGCGGTATCTAAATTGATAACAGAAAAGTACCCTGTACTTCGCAAAATAACTGTTAATATTACTTGGCTATTCGTTGATAAAATACTTCGTCTAAGTGTTAGTCTTCTTGTTGCTGTTTGGTTGGCTCGACATTTGGGGCCTGAACAGTTTGGGCTGTTAAATTTTTCACTTGCACTTGTATCTTTATTTGGAGCAATAGCAGCGCTTGGTTTGAGTGGTATCGTTGTAAGAGATTTAGTTAACCAACCCGATCAAGCTCGCCAAACTTTGGGGTCTGCTTTTATACTAAAGCTGATCGCGGCTTTATTTGCGTATTGTATTTTGATCATTACCATATTTGCACTAAGGCCTGATGATTCTCTTTCTAAGGTTATAGTTTGCCTGCTCGGTTTAACTTTGCTATTTAAATCAACGGAAGTAGTTAAATTTTGGTTTGAATCCCAGGTGCGATCCAAGTATGTCGTATGGGTTGAAAACGGCATATTTATTTTTGTATCACTACTAAAAGCTATCATGCTATGGAACAAGGCAGCGTTGATCGAATTTGTTTATGTAATGTTACTGGAATCGATTATCATTGCTTTTGCATTACTATACACCTATGCAAAAGTAGAGCTTAACCCAATACATTGGAAGGTAACAAAAGAGCGGGTAGTGTCTCTTTTAAAAGATGGGTGGCCTTTAATTATTGCTTCTGCAGCGTGGATTATATATTGTCGAATAGATCAAATAATGATTGGTCAAATGCTTGATGATCAAGCTGTGGGTTACTATTCGGTAGCGATAAAGTTAAGCGAGGTTTTAAACTTTTTACCTGTAATTATTGCATTTTCAGTTATCCCAATCATTACTGAATTGAGAAAAATAGACCTGGAATTATACCGCCAGCGTTTTCAATATATTTATGATTTAACCGTTGGCATTATGCTTTGTGCTGCAGTTTTTACGAGCATTCTATCTGGTTGGATTATTCAGACTTTATTTGGTACCGCCTATGAGAATTCGGCATCGGTGTTGACGATCTATGTTTGGTCGTCAGTGTTTTATGCCATGGCTATTGTTAGCGGTAGATATTTGATCAATGAAGGATTGCAAAAAGTTACGATGAGACGCCATTTAATGGGGGTGGTATTAAATATCCCATTGAATTTATTTATGATACCTGCTTTTGGTATTAAAGGCGCTGCTGTTGCGAGTCTGGTTTCGTTGGCGATTTCAAATTATATTTATGATGCAATCAACCCAATTACAAGAATTTGTTTCAAGCAAAAAACGAAATCAATATTTATGATTTCTTTGATTGAATACGCCTTTGGGAAAGTTAAAAAATGAAAGATCTTGCTGGAAGAGTGGAGGACACTATACTTTCACAAGCTGGTGATTCAGCGAAGGTAGAGGAGACTCAAAAAAGGTTAAGTTTGACCCATAATCGGTTTGATTTAGCATTTAAATTGTATTTTCTACCATTGCTGGAATCCGCAAGTTATTCAGATTACAGGCGGGCTTGCTATAAAAATCACATTAAAGCGTTCTCATTTGGCAGTTTTGCTGAGCCAGGTAACTTGGAAAAGAACAGCTATGAAAAATATGAAGATGTATTTAGGCGGTTATTGCACGATATAAAAAGGAGTGGTTTTGACGGAGCTAAAAGTCTTATACCATTAGCTGAAGACGGTAGCATATTGAACGGGGCGCATCGAACTTCGATAGCAATATATTTGAATAAAGCGGTAAGTGTATTTCAAACAAAATTACCTCCAGTTAATTATGATTATAAACATTTTAAGAAGCGTGGCGTGCCCACGGATATGCTGGATTGTGTAGCCCAAACCTTTATCGAGCATGACAAAAATTGTTTTCTTGCATTTGTTTGGCCTGCAGCTCAAGGATTTGATGATGATATTGAAACTATATTCTCGCGAATCGCATATAAAAAAAATGTGAGCTTAAATTATAATGGTGCACATAATTTGCTGTCTCAAGTTTATCAAGACGAGCATTGGTTAGGCGCTAAGGATCAAAATTACCCTGGTGTTAGAAATAAACTTGTAGGGTGTTTTCCTAACTTTAATGATGTGCGTGTTTATCTATTTCAAGCGGATGGCTTATCGGAGGTATTAGCTTTAAAAGACCAGGTTCGCGATCTATTTAATCTTGAAAAACACGCTATACATATAACGGATACGCCGGAAGAAACTATGCGAATAGGCCGTCTGGTGTTCAATGAAAATTCGTTGCATTTTTTAAATAATGCCAACCCAAACAGATTTTGTGATTCAGAGGATAAAGCCAATGCATTTTTGGAGGCATTGGCATCAAAAGGTTTAAGCGTAAATAATTATGTTTTAGATTCTGGTTTAGTAATGGCTATTTATGGTTTGCGTAAAGCTAATGATATCGATTATTTGACGACATCTATTTCATTTGAAACAGATGAAATTGAACACCATGCAGATGAGTTGCCATATCATGGGGTCTCAGAAATAGAACTAGTCGATAACCCCAAATATTATTTTTGGTACGAAGACCTGAAATATATTAGCTTAAATCAGCTATACATTATGAAGAACAATCGTAGTGAGGAAAAAGATAGATTAGACAACGCATTGATAAAATCTCTTATTAGCAATGCCCCTTTTAAAGTTACGTGTAACAAAATTAAATTTGCTTATTACTTAAGAAAAGAATGGTTATGGCTTAAGACTAAATTATCGCTTATAGAAATATTGAAAATAATCGGCGTTTATGATCAAGCTAGAATGCTATATAGAAAAAAATATAAAAAAGGCGGTTAATTAGTTCTCGGATTAGGGTCTTCCAATCATCGCTTTACCATTTAATCAGTTTCTGACCCGAAAAAGAGCCGATGCTACTTTTCCTTTGTCGATTACACAGAAAATTATAATTGCATTTCCAATAACAAACTTCCTCCAGCTTCATTAAGTCCAGCATTTCAACTGGACGAATATCTTGGGCCGGTCAGTGGGTCTTATCAAATAGTGCCGGGCGCATAATACAATAATGATTATGAAAGAAGGCGCTCTTTTAATACCGACAGAATAAATTTTGGCGTGGATATCATATTGCGCTGCCACATGCGCTTTGGCTCTCTCACAAGCCGGTATAGCCATTCGATTCCACAGGTACCCATCCAGTCGGGTGCTCTTGGATGAGTGCCGGCGACGAAGTCAAAAACAGCACCAATCGACCCTATAACAGGCGTGTTCAGCGCGGTTCGATTGTTAAAGACCCATTTCTCTTGTTTGGGGGCGGTCATCCCTACCCAGAGAATGTCAGCGTGTGCATCGTTGATGATGCCTATCATTTCATCGTTCTCTTCCTGGCTCCAGGAACGATAGGGGGGAGAATAGACGCCTGCAATTTCCAGGTTGGGGTAAATCGATGAGAACCTTTCTGTGATTAGTTGTAGTACGTTATCAGATGAACCAAAAAAGAAAATCCGGCTTTTACCTTGCTTGTTCAGTGCGTCCAGGAGGCCTGTAAAAAAATCATGGCCGGTAATTCGAGATGGAACAGGCAACGAGGATAGGCGTGCCATTAGCGTCACACCAGTACCATCAGCTACCACTAAATCAGAATCATCCAGCGCAGCTTTGAATTCGTTATCCGCTTTGGCTGTAACCAGCGAATGTGGGTTGGCGCAGGCAAAATGTACTTGCGGCCGTTCTCCCCGAATAGCCTGCATAGCGTCGGATACCATATCTTCAAGGGGCGACATGTGAATACTAATGCCGAGCATTTCCAGATGGTTTAAGTTGTTTTTGCCAGTCATGCGGTTGTTATCTGCGATACAGTTGATAAATATCTACGTGCACAATTATACGGGGAATAGATGCCCGATGGGGCTTATTTTAGGTGTGCTAGCGCAGATGCCGGGGTAATCTCCCCACTAATCAATACTGCAAATATGATCTCAGCGCGTTGAAAAAATTAAAACGACGGGTATTTGAGGGGAATCCCCGCGAGATGTTGGTAACTATTTGTAAACTTGGAGAAAATGCTCTCACAAGCCTGTGTTACTACTAAGTTTACTAATTACCCGATAATCAAGCTCGCAAAATATGGTATTCTTGGTGAGCTAGTGTCGCAATTGCATTTGAATCATTGAGGAGAGTTGTTCCTCATAGTATTTTTAAGTGCGCAATAATTATAATTTACAAGTTGCCGTCATGCTCAGGTCATCGATGAATTTATTGCACAAATTGACTCCGATTTCATTGCTGGATCGACTCATCGGTTCTCTTCTGCTGTTTGTGTTTCTATTAATGAGCGGCTGTGGTGGAGGGTCGGGTTCCGCTCCGGGTACAGGTTCCGAGGTAGTGGGGACCATATCAGTAAGTGATCCACCAAGTGATCCACCAAGTGATCCACCAAGTGATCCACCAAGTGATCCTGATCCGATTGATCCCGTTGTAATTGAAGTTGCGCCTCAGTTAACTGGCTTTACCAGAGTTAGCGATCAAGTCTGGGATGACACGGCAGTGCGGAAGGTTCTGCATACGTTCGCGTTTGGTGGCCAGGCAACTGATTCCCAGATTGCTGCATGGGCGGGCATGCCACCCGAACAAGCTATCACACAAATGTTGACATTCGATCAGCACAATCTGCTGCTTTCCCCTGTTGGCCCGCAAGACTATGACCGACTGGATACGCGGGATGGCACGCTGCGAGGCTTGGCACTGTTCTGGTCGTCGGATGATCCGGACAACGGGATCTACATTCCGCATCGACAAGAGAATGAGCCTGACAGGTACAAGAATCTGTCGTGGGTACGAGCGACCACTTCTCGTGGCCTCAACCCCTTCCGCCAAAAAATCGGGCTCTGGGAAACCAACTACCATATGGCGATTAACCAGCTTGCAGGACCATCGTCAGGGCAGATCATCCGATACTATGACGACATTATGAATGCTCTCGAGCGAGGGCTTCCCTACCAGGATGTGATGACAGTGGCAGCCCTCTCGGCCGCTACTCTTCGTCAATATGGACAGAATTATTTCAGATACGGCAAATGCGAGTGTAATGATGACTTTGCAAGAGAATACTACCAGTTATTTTTTGGCATTTTGGGTAACTATGATCCGTTTCTTCACGAGACGGTTACCATTGAGAATACTGCCAAGGCATTGACAGGAATTTTAATCCCGCGCAATTCCGAAGGTGCTTATCTCGACTCGACCGTACTATTTCCAGAATTTCATTATCCCGGTGTGCTAAGCATGCTGAATGTTGAAATTGGTGGGAGCAGTGCCCCGGAACGTTTTGAACAGCTTGCTTCTGTTGCTATAGCTCACCAGGAAAGCCTTGATAATCTGCCAGTAATGATTATTCAACGCTTGGCGGATGACAACTTGACTGACGAAAAAGTTGAGAGCATTCGGTCGGCATGGCGGTCTATGCAAGAGAAGAAGCTACTCGATTTTATTCGAGCGTATGCAATATCTGAGACCTACCATGACGAGAATCGCGTAAAATATCTAACAAGCATTGATCGACATCTCATGTTTGTGACGCAAATGTTGCTAAATAACGAAGAAAACTATCTTAATCTGTATGGGCCGTACGGGCCAGCTTCATTTGAAGATGAGGGTGTGGTGGTTTTTCAGCCTGAACACAATGTATTTGGGGGGCAGACTGGAATTGAAGCTTCCGACAGCATGGATATATTCAGGAATAACTATAATCGTTTTACCGGTTATCCATCGCTCTGGTATACCCGCACGAGTATCAATCGGTATGGTCGCGACTGGGAAAAGGATTGGGCAACTGTTGTGCCGCGTGTGAATGGAACCTATCAGGTAAAGTTGGTTGCCGAATGGCTGTGGAAACGGTTCGTCGGCGATGGGTTGAAAAACTTTGGTGTGTTGGAGCGGGCGCATGTCTACGCTTTGCTTGCTATGGAACGGGATATTGGTTACCTGCTTGATTCAAGCGATCCAGATCGCGTGCTTAGTACTGGCGAGCTTGAAGTTGACCCCAGTCTTGCTGAACTCCTGCAGGATCTGTCAATTTCAGAAATGACCCTGGATAGTAGTGAACCAACAGAGCGAGCAATTGCGAATCGGCGGATAGGTATGGCAATTAACTTTATCCTTGCAACGCCGTACATTTTTGCACAAGAAGGAAGGTAAATTACAATGAACCGCCGTGACTTCCTTAAAACATCTCTTGCCAGTAGTTTGCTGGCTTCGTCAGGAGAGATCCTGAACCTGGGTAGAAACGTGGTCCATGCGGACGGCTTTGCGGCTGTTGCCCACCCGATACTGGTTAATGTTACGCTTGTCGGGGCTCCCGACTACCGACATCTTCTTCCCCCTCCATTTGACCCTGATCCGAGCAGCTATGGTTTTCGTTATTGGGAGGCGAGAGCGGCATCACATGCGATTGAGCAGAGTGCTAATGCTTATGAGGCGCGCTGGAACGATGATTATTTTCCGGCCGCTGATGGATCCACGCAATTCGGCATTCTTCGCTCTTGTGGTTGGCTGGCGAGAATGTGGGATGCAGGTAATGTTGCAGTAATCTGTAATGCCGTTGGTGCGACCACCCGGGATCATGCGCACTGCCAGCTCGTTATGGATCAGGGTAATCTCACATCAGGACCAAATGATCAAAACAGGTCTGGTTGGGGTGGAAGGCTTTCTGCGGAGGCAGGCGGTAATGTGATTGCATTAACAAAGACCCCGCGGCGCTTTTGTTACGGCCCTGACCCTGACGATTCAGAAAATCACGACAATAGTAACCTTGTGACGGCCCGTAATACGAGGCAAATGGGTTTGTACCACACGTTACCTGGCGAATCCCCGCTGAGTCTTGAGGCTGTAGTTACACGAAGCCTGGAATCGTACTATGCGGCAAAGCGCCAGGAGATCGAGCCCTCTTCTATTTACAAGCGATTTGTAGATCATGAAGCGAAGTTGCGTGAGCTAGGCAGCTTGATCGATGGAAGGCTGGGTTCGCTACCTCTTCCGACTTCTATTTCTGCTCTTTACCAAGGTGGCCTGAGCAGCCAGTACTTTGGTGAGCAGATCCGCAATCTTTATGATGCCCTGGCAGCAAACGATATACTGAATATGTGGGTTGCTTCTCTGGAGCTTGGTAACTTTGACAGTCACAAGGAGCAGAAAGACCAAATTGAACCAAAATATGAAGATATGTTTGGTGATGGCAAAGGTTTCGATACACTTTTCCAGCAAATTCCAACCGATGCAGCTGACAATATTGTGCTGGTTATTGGGGGGGAATTCGGTAGACAGCTCCGGGCCAATGGCAGCAATGGGACGGACCATGGACGTGGAAACAGCGTGCTGGTAATTGGTAACCAGGTAAATGGTGGCATTTATGGAGACATGTTTCCCGAGGAGGAATTGGCAAGGCTGGATGAGCCAGGCGCTGATATAAATGGCCTTACCGATCTGGATCATGTTTTTGGCGCAGTCTGTGATCGGATAGTGCCAGGCAGCGGTGATATCGTTTTCCCCAATCGGGTGATTGCAAAGAAGGAGGATGGCGTTAGCTTTGCGACGCTATTTGGTTAGCTATACAAGGTTAGCCATGATGGTGGATTGTCGCAGAGTCATTAGCAGGATCGAAATACATTTTTTGCTGCATACATTTGGGATTCTATATCAGTCTGAAAAGCGATTTAAATCCGATATTGCGTATCCATGCTGTGCTCGAGGATAGGTTCCGCATTGAGAACAAAGTAACTAAAATAACGAACTCGGTCTTGCATCTTTCCGCCCTGAGTGTCGGTACAGATATTGACAATGCTATGCTGAACAATAGGGCGCGACGTAAATGCACCACAATCAATTAATTACAAGGCAATAATATTGTTCCTGACGCATCGAATCGCATGTGCTGAGCGTATTGTTACTTGCGGGGTGCTAAACTTTATGTGAATAGTGGGTTAAGATATTGGTTGGCGTGTTCAGTAGTTGCCCATAATAGAATTAAGAATAAATCGTATGCTGCAAGGCAAAAAAGCCTGATAAAATATTGCAGCAAAAGGTATTTAGAATAACGAAGCTGGTTCGCGCTATATTTCCCTCTGATAATTCCTGTTACCAGCGAACATAGAACAAGGCGTGTTTTTGCGAGCGCATTTTTTGGAGAGTCCTGTCGTATGAATGGTCAGTCAGTCGCGTGGAAATTGCCGTTGCACCAGATGGCGATATTGGCCGGTGCCATAACAGCTTTAATTATCTCATCTTACGACGCTTTGCGTTTTATGGTTGAGCAGTGGAGTACCTCTGAAGAGTACGGCTACGCATTTTTTATACCACTACTGGCTATATTCTTTGTTTGGCAGAAGAGCGACCGGCTATCTGAGATATCGTTTACTGGTAGTTGGGTTGGTGTGCTGGTGCTGGGAATGGGTATAGTGCTCATGCTGGCGGGTGATCTGGCTGCACTTTACGTCGTTGTTCAGTACGGATTTTTGCTTTCTCTGGCGGGCGTTGTCCTCGCCTTTACAGGTTGGCAAGCCTTTAGAGTGCTCGTAGCCCCATTGGCGGTTCTGTTGTTCATGATACCGTTGCCGAATTTTTTGTATCAGAGCTTGTCCGCGGAATTACAGTTAATATCGTCACAGATTGGTGTATTTGTCATTAGACTGTTTGGGATTAGCGTTTATCTGGAAGGTAATGTCATTGATTTGGGGACGTATAAATTACAGGTTGTCGAAGCCTGCAGTGGCCTCCGTTATCTTTTTCCATTAACAAGTTTGGCATTTATAGCGGCGTACTTATTCCGTGGAGCTTTATGGAAGAAGGTTATTATTTTTATATCGAGTGTTCCAATAACCGTACTCATGAATAGTTTCAGGATTGGTGTTATTGGGGTGTTGGTTGAATATGGTGGGCCAGAGCAGGCCGAGGGGTTCCTGCATGATTTCGAGGGTTGGGTGGTGTTTATGGGTTGTATGGGCATTCTTATCCTTGAAATGGCACTTCTTGCGAGGCTTGGAAAGGATGCTCTGCCCTTTAGCGATGCATTTGCAATTGATTTGCCGGAAGCTCGTCGAGCGTCGGGTTTGGAAGAGACGCCACGCTTTCTGCCAGTGTCATTCAAAGCAGCAGTAGTTGTTGCGGCTATGGCAGCTTTTATTCCCCAGTTACTTGGTGCACGAAGTGAGGAGATTCCGGAGCGCCCCTTGTTTACAGGATTTCCGATGGAAATTGGAAAATGGCGGGGGGCTGGTGACACCCTGGAACAGATTTATATTAATCAGCTTAAATTTGATGATTACATCATTGCAGATTACAGAAGCCCGGAGGGGCAAGCAGTAAACTTTTATGTTGCATATTATGGTTCGCAGAAAAAGGGAGAATCGGCGCATTCACCTAAGTCGTGCATTCCAGGTGGCGGTTGGGGAATTGTCAGCCATGAGCAAAAGGAAGTCTCTCTGGGCGGAAAAGGGGTGCCACCACTTTCGGTTAACCGGCTTTTGATTCAGAAGGGCGAATATAGGCGATTGGTGTATTACTGGTTTCACGGGCGTGGCCGCAATATAACCAATGAGTATATGGTTAAGTGGTATATATTTTGGGATGCGTTGAACAGAAACAGAACTGATGGAGCTTTGGTTCGACTGACAGCGAACATGGCGCCTGGCGAGGAAATTGGTGAAGCCGAGGCAAGGTTGGCAGATTTTGCACGGGCTGTTCTAAATCCGCTGGATAAATATGTTCCCGACTGACAGTACTATATATCTACTGATCTTTGCTGTTGCGAAGGGACGTCTTGTACCAAAATTGTGCAGTGGGTTAGGTTGACAGTGATTGCCGTGATGTTAATTCAATTGCTGCGGGGCGCGCTGGGCTAATAGACATAAATACTATGTTGCTATTTTCAGCCTTTCTGCTTGCCTTGGTTATTACTATGGCGCTTATACCACCGCTAATGCGTCTCGCGGTTCGGCTTTCTGTAGTCGATACCCCAAATGAAAGGAAGGTGCACACCGGCGCTATACCTCGTATTGGTGGTATGGCAATGGTGCTCGGTGCCTGCGTTCCCATATTACTCTGGGCGCCACATACCGACACAATAATGGCCTTTCTAACGGCGCTGATGATTCTGCTCGTATTCGGCGCCTGGGATGACAGCAGGGAGCTTGACTATCGCCTGAAGTTTTTTGGGCAATTTCTGGCAGTCTTCGTCGTCGTGTTCTGGGGCAATGTGAATATTGCTGTTTTCCCTTTTGCCGGCATGGATCCGGTGCCGGCTTATCTGTCGATACCGGTCACCATCATTTTTCTTGTGGGCGTGACCAACGCGGTGAATCTATCTGATGGCCTGGATGGTTTGGCGGCTGGTATGGCTTTGCTGTCGCTGGCTGCCATTGCACTGTTGGCGAATCTCGCCAGTGGCGACATTATTATATCGGTATCTTTTGTGGTCGCCGGGAGCATATTTGGCTTTCTGCGTTTCAACACTTACCCGGCCCGGATCTTTATGGGAGATACGGGCAGCCAGTTCCTGGGCTTCACGGTCGGAATTTTGTCGGTCATGCTTACCCAGCAAGTCAACACAGCATTGAATCCTTTGCTTCCGTTGTTTCTTGTGGGCCTTCCAATTGTTGATATGCTTTTCGTGATGACCGGGCGGATAATCGCGGGGCATTCGCCTTTTGAAGCAGACAAGACTCATATGCATCATCGTTTGCTGAGTCTGGGTATGGCTCATTATGAGGTGGTCAGCGTAATTTATGTCTCACAACTGGCTTTTCTGCTAGCCGCGTTCCTGCTGCGTTACCAAGCAGATATAGTAGTGTTCGCGGTGTATTTGGTGCTTACAGGTTTGGTTGTAGGCGGGGTGTTGTTGGCGCAGCGGAAGCTGCCCAATGGGGACTGGGCTCAACTTACCAGGCGCATCACTGGGCTTGATAGTAGCAAAAGGGCCAGGCGCAGGGCGATAGGTATCATTCAATGCGGGGTGCCGACCTATTTGCTTGCGGGAGTATTATTTTCACCTGGTGCACCGATCGATATATCACGTAGCGCATTGATATTATGCATTATTCTTGTTGTCAGGTTGGTATGGGTAGAGCACTTGCGGTTTATACCGCTACGCTTGCTCGTGTTCCCTGGCATTGCCTTTTCGGTGTATCTCATGCACCGCGATACGGGTACCGAGGCGCTGTTGCCGCCAGTTGCGAGTATCGGGTTGCTCGTTATACTGTTGGCGCTCATGTTGTTTGTTATCCGGTCGACAAAAGACCAGACATTTCAAACGACTCCTACCGATTTGCTGGTGATTGCGCTGGCGGGTGGGGTAGGAGTTCTATATCAGCAGGGTATGATTGAGGCAACGCTGGTGCCGGTGGTACTTGGTATCGTGGTGTTATTCTATGCGGCTGAGTTGGTCATGCGGAATATGCAGCAGACCTGGAACTGCTTCACGCTGGGAATGGTGGCAGTGTTGGCCGTGTTGTCATTTGGATGGCTATAGGATTAAAGGCTACAAGAGGTGGATATTTTGGCTGGAGAAAATGAAAATAAAGTGGCGCTGATTACCGGCATTACCGGTCAGGATGGGGCGTACCTTGCTGAATATTTGCTAGGAAAAGGGTATGAGGTACACGGTGTAAAACGGCGCGCATCTTCGTTCAACACAGATCGCATTGACCATCTATATAGAGACCCGCATGAAAGCGGGCGCAAGTTTATTCTTCACTATGGTGATCTAACCGATTCTACAAACCTGATTCGTATTATTCAGGAAGTACAGCCCGACGAGATTTACAATCTGGCCGCGCAGAGTCATGTTGCTGTGTCCTTCGAGACGCCCGAATATACCGCCAATTGTGATGCGTTGGGCACCTTGCGCTTGCTGGAAGCTATCAGGATTTTGGGTCTGGAAAAGAAAACCAAATTTTACCAGGCTTCAACAAGTGAGCTGTTCGGTAAAGTGCAGGAAATTCCGCAGAAGGAAACCACGCCGTTCTATCCACGCAGTCCTTATGCTGTAGCCAAGATGTATTCTTACTGGATCTGTGTGAACTACCGGGAGGCTTACGGTATCTATGCATGCAACGGCATCCTGTTTAATCACGAGTCACCGGTTCGTGGTGAGACTTTCGTTACACGCAAAATCACGCGTGCTGTGGCCCGCATAAAGCTTGGTCTACAGGATAAACTTTATCTGGGTAATCTCGATTCCAAGCGCGACTGGGGACACGCCAAGGACTATGTGCGTATGCAGTGGCTGATGCTGCAGCAGGACGAGCCTGATGATTATTGTATCTCCACCGGTGTTCAGTATTCAGTCCGCGATTTCGTTGATGCCGCATGCAAGGAAGTTGGAATCGGTATTCGCTGGGAAGGTAAGGGCATAGATGAGAAGGGTTACGATGCCAAGACCGGAGCATTGCTGGTAGAGGTTGATCCTCGCTACTTCCGACCGACCGAGGTCGAAACGCTGCTGGGTGATTCCACCAAGGCCAGGGAAAAACTCGGCTGGGTACCGGAAATCAAGCTGGATGAGATGGTCGCCGAAATGGTGCGCGGTGATCTCAGGATCGCTGAACGCGACGAGCTGTGCCGGAGAGAAGGCTTTGACACGTTTGATTACAACGAATAGATAAAAACGCTATGGAAAAAGGTGACAGAATTTACGTGGCCGGCCACCGTGGCCTGGTTGGTTCGGCGATTGTGCGCAGGCTTCAGGCTGATGGCTATGACAATCTGTTGTTGCGAACCAGTAAAGAGCTGGATTTGCGCGAGCAAGCGGAGGTGCGCGCATTCTTTGAGACTGAAAGGCCGAACTATGTCATTTTGGCGGCTGCCAGAGTCGGCGGAATACTCGCTAACGATACCTACCCTGCGGAGTTTATCTACGATAACCTAATGATGGAGGCCAATATCATTGACGCAGCCTACCGTTACAAGGTTAAGAAACTGCTGGCGCTGGGTAGCACCTGTATTTACCCAAAGATGGCGCCGCAACCGCTCAAGGAAGAATATCTCCTGACCGGGCCACTTGAACCGACTAATGAGTGGTATGCCGTGGCCAAGATTGCCGGTATTAAGCTGTGTCAGGCTTATCGTAGGCAGTATGGCTGCCATTTTATTGCAGCGATGCCGACGAATTTGTATGGTCCGGGCGATAATTTTGACCTTAAGAATTCCCATGTGTTGCCTGCGCTGCTTCGAAAATTTCATGCTGCCAAACAAAAAAATGATGCTTCAGTAGTACTGTGGGGTACAGGAAAACCGCTGCGCGAATTTTTACATGTAGACGATCTAGCTGATGCTTGTCTGTTTCTGCTCGAAAATTATGACGGCGAAGAGATTGTGAATATTGGCGTTGGCGAGGACCTGAGTATTGCCGAGCTGGCTGCTATCGTTTGCGAGGTGGTGGGGTTTGAAGGCGAGATTGTTTACGATTCGTCCAAACCGGATGGAACCCCACGCAAATTGGTAGATGTAAGCAAGATAAATGGGTTGGGGTGGCGTGCGAAGATCGGGTTGCATGATGGGGTTGAACAGACCTACCAGTGGTTTTTAGATAATAAAGCGCAGGCGCGAGGAATAAGTAATTAACTCCCTTTTCCTGTTTTTTCAGTTCGGGAGTAAGAATTTAGTATTTGGTATTTGGTTGATAGTTAATTGGGTGTCCTTTTGAGAAATTTTTGGAGATGAGTATGAAAGCGTACAACGGCCTGTATAAGAAGCTGCTGATAGCTGTGTTGGCGGTTGGCTTGTTGTCTGCCTGTGGGGGCAAAGAGGAACGCAAGGCGAAGTACCTGGAAAGGGGAAAAACCTACCTGGCAGAAAAAAACTACGATAAGGCCGCAATAGAATTCAAGAACGTCCTGCAAATTGATCCCAAGGATGCCAATGGGTACTTGTTTCTGGGGCAAATTGAGGAAAAGCAGCGCAATTGGAGAAAAGCCTTTGGCTATTACAAAAAAGCTTCGGAGCTTGATCCTGAGTTAATCGAACCGAGAGTTCGTTTGGCCACGTTCTATCGGGCGCAGGCATCTGCACTGAAAGCTAATAAGAACGAAACTGGTGCCGTTAATGCGTTGGGTCTGGTGCAGGAGCAGATCAATGAAATCCGTGCTAGGGATCCAGAGAATATTAACGTGCTGACACTTGAGGCGGCGTTCTGGGCCGATGACGGGGAAACTGATAAGGCAGTGTCACAACTGGAGAAAGTCATTGAACGTGAGCCAGGTCTGCAGTCGGCCGCGGTGCTCTTGTCCAGCCTTTATGACCAGCAAGAGCGAGCAGACGATGCCGAGGCAGTATTAATCAATGCGGTCAAGGCTAACCCTGATCCAGTGACGCTTCAACAGCAACTGGCTACCCATTATGTGGATAACAAACAGTATGATGAAGCAGAAGCGGTACTGCGCCAGCTCATTGAGGAGAATCCCGGCAAGTTAACTTATCGTCTCAGTCTGGCGTCATTTCTGGGCCAGTCGGGACAGAATGACAAAGCCGAGCAGGTCTGGATCGATGCCATTACTGCAGACCCGGAAGATGTGAAGCGTTACATTATGTTGACCGAGTTTTTGGCAACACAAAAGAGCGAAGAAGCCGCCATCGAAAAACTTAAGCAGTTCATTCGGCAGCGGCCGGGCATGACAGATTTGCAGCTGTCTTTGGTAAGGCACTACCTGGCTAATGAACAGAAAGACGAGGCAAAACAGGTGCTGCAGGAGCTGATCGATGATCAGGGCAAGGAGCCCACTGGGTTACAAGCACAAGTGGTGTTGGCGCAGATACTGGCGAGTGAGAATGTCGATGACGAACGTGTGCCCGTTCTGCTCCAGGAAGTGCTGGATGAAAACCCGCGCGACAATAATGCTTTACTGCTGAAAGGCAAACTTGCGGCCAACAAAAAGGATTACGTCGGGGCTGTCAATGATTTCCGTTCCGTCCTGAAAGATCAGCCAAATAATACCGAGGTACTGCAGATGCTGGCGGCTGCGCATGTCGCTAACGATGAAAAAGAACTGGCGCTGGATACCCTGCGCCGTGGCATTGATAGTCAACCAGATAATACTCAATTAAGGGTTTCGTTAGCACAGTTGCTGGCTCAGGATGGTGATCTAATTGGCGCTCTGGAGCAGCTCGATGCCGCGCTGAAAGTGGATAAATATAACCAGCTGGCATTGTCAGCCAAGTATGAGCTATTGGCGCGTAAGGGTGATGCGGCTGGTATGGATGAGGTCACCAGGCTGATGCAGGAGGGTGCACCGGAGAGTGAGGAGGGCTATATTCTCGAGGCGCGCTTGCGTTTTGCTGAGAAGAAGTATGAAGATGCTATCGTAATTCTGGATAAGGTGTTGGTAAAGAATCCGGATCATGGCTCTGCTAACATGCTGTTGGGTGCTGTTTACGTAGCGCAAAAAGACTATGCGCAGGCGGAGCAGGTATTTGAACGTCAAATTGAAATTAACCCCGATAGTGCGAGTATCTATGTCGAGTTAGCCCGAGCTCGTCTGGCAACTGACAACATTGCAGGGGCAATTCAGGCTTACGAGCAGGGTTTGCAAAAGATTCCTGACGATATACGTTTGTTGATTGACCTGGCAGGCTTGCGTGAACAACAGAAGGACTATGACAGCGCCATCACTTTGTACGAGCAAGTGCTGCTACACCAACCCAACAATGCTGTTGGCACAAATAATCTTGTCGCCATGCTGGCAGATCACCGCAGCGATGAGGTGAGTTTGGCCAGGGCCAGGGAGCTATCGGCACAGCTTGAAAAAACCAACCAACCAGCATTTCTCGATACCGCCGCCTGGGTCTACTACCGAACCGGTGATTACGACAAGGCGGCCGAAATCCTGGAAGGTGTCGTGGAGAAGGCGCCCAAAGTCGCTGTCTTCCGGTATCACCTCGGCATGGTTTACTCCAAACAGGGCAAAAAAGACGCTGCCCGCAAACATCTGACTCTCGCCACCGACGGCGATTTCAACTACCAGGGCATCGAAGAAGCCCTCTCCACCCTGAACTCGCTGTAAAACTGACCTATCGCCCAAAGCGTATGCTTTGGGCGATAGACTCAAGTTACCTATAATAATGCCGAAAAATCATATAGATATAACTCCAAGGGCAGTTGCTGCAGATTTATCCACGCGCTGACTTAACTGTCAGGCTGGCCGACACCTGGAGTATTGCGCTATAGTCGGCCGTCTGCATTGGGGCAGCCGAACCGCTGGTCGCTCCCACTGCCTGCTGTTAAGACTATCTTCGGAACTTGAATCTGAATGGATAACATCGCAGCAATCAGCTACGCATCCGGGGCAGCAGTCTTTCTGATCCTGTCTCTGGTGCTGATGACCGGACAACGTGACCGGCCACACAAGATGGCGCTTATGCTGGCATCGTTGGTCAGCGCGATCTGGCTGGGGGTGACTGCCTGGTCAGCTTTTGACGATGCTTCGGCGTTATCGTCCTACCTGCTTGAACCTCTACGCGACCTGGCGCTACTCGCCTTTATTGTGCGCATGCTCAGCGCTGCTTATACCGTGCCTGCCGAAGCGACGCGCTATTTTCGGCGTACGCTCAGTATGCTTTCCAGTTTCGCTCTGCTGATCACCATGATGGTGATGTACCGCGGAGCTGCCGGTCATCCGGCACCGGCGGCAGGCGGTATTGATTTGCTCTTCGCCGGTTTTCTGGTGATGTCGATTGCCGGCCTGGTGTTGGTAGAGCAGCTGATTCGCAATGCACGGGCGGCGTCACGGCGTTCGGTGAAGTACCTGTGCATGAGTCTGGGTGCCCTGTTTGCCTACGACTTCTATATGTATTCGCACGCCCTGTTGTTCCAGGGGGTTGATCCGGCACTCTGGAATGCGCGTGGCTTCATTAATGCGCTGGTGGTACCGGTTATCGGTATCGCTGCCGTCAGGGATCCGCAGTGGTCGCTGGATATCTTTGTCTCGAGGCGTGTGGTGTTCCATACCGCAGCCCTGTTGGGTGCGGGTTTGTATCTGCTCGCTATGGGGCTGGGTGGCTATGTTATCCGCGACTATGGCGGTACCTGGGGCACTATTGCACAGGTGAGCTTCCTGTTTGGCGCAGTACTCATGCTGTTGATACTGCTGTTTTCGGCGCAACTGCGGGCTACGCTGCGGGTGCTTATTAACAAGCATTTCTTTCACTACAAGTTTGAATACCGTGAAGAGTGGCTGCGTTTTATTCATACGCTGACAACGGATGAGCCGGACGAGAAGCTGCGTGAGCTTACTATCAAGGCAGTCGCTGATATTCTTCATTGCCCCGGCGGTATGTTATGGCTATACCGCGACGGACACCGTTACGAGCTGGTCGCCAACTGGCAGATGCCGATGCCGGATGTACCCTGCAGTCTGAACGCCGATAGCTCATTGGTGCGTTATCTGCGTGAAGAAGAATGGGTAATAAATTGTGACGAGTACACCCTGTCGCCACAGGTGTATCGGGAACTGGTTTTGCCCGAGTGGTTTGCTGATCTCGAGCAGGCCTGGTTGATTACTCCGCTGATGTTTCATGATCGTCTACTGGGCATGATCGTGCTGGCCCGGCCGCAGGTAACACATTCGCTCAATTGGGAGGACTATGACCTGCTGCGCATCATCGGGCGTCAGTCGGCTGCACATCTGGCGCAGCTTGATGCGGCCCAGGCCTTGTTCCAGGCCAAGCAGTTCGAGGCCTGGAATCGCATGTCTGCCTATGTCATGCATGATCTCAAGAACCTTATCGCTCAACTGTCACTGGTAGTGTCCAACGCAGCGAGACACAAACACAATCCCGAGTTCATGGAAGACGCCATCCAGACTGTAGAGAATTCCGTTAACAAGATGAACCGCCTGCTGGCGCATCTGCGCAGTGGCCAGGACCCGCAAAGCGAGATGCAGGAGCTGGACGTCTGCGAGGTGCTGGTGGACGTTATTGGGACCATGTCGGCCGGTCGGCCTGTGCCCTCGCTGGATTTCCAGGCGCGGGGTATTTTCGTCAAGGGTGACCAGGACCGGTTGTCCGCGGTGGTTGGTCATGTGGTAAGAAATGCCCAGGATGCCACCCCTGAGAGTGGTCAAATAGTGGTTCGGTTATTTAAACAGAATGACCATGCCGTGATCGAGGTTCAGGACAATGGTAGCGGTATGGATGAGGCATTTATCCGTACCGGCCTGTTCAAGCCTTTCACCAGTACCAAGGGAAATTCCGGAATGGGAATAGGCGCTTACGAAACCCGGGAATTTATCCGCAGCCTGGGCGGTGATGTTGAAGTCATCAGCCGGCCGGGCGAAGGCACGACCTTCAGGATGCGTATTCCGATTAGCACCGAACGCAAAAGTAGTGTAAAATTCCTCGACAATTCTAATAATGGAAAAATAGATGACCACCGATTCAAGGAAACTGCTGGTTGTTGAGGACGACCCCGGTTTACAAACGCAGTTAAAGTGGTGCTTTGAAGGTTACGACGTGATTATCGCCGGTGACCGTGAAACCGCTCTCAACGAGCTGGAAAAGCACCGTACCCCCGTGGTAACGCTGGATCTGGGGCTGCCTCCGGATGCTGATGGCACCAGTGAGGGCTTTCAAACCCTCGAATCCATACTCGAAAGGGCGCCCGCTACCAAGGTGATTGTAGTCACCGGTAATAATGACCGTGCGCACGCGCTGGAGGCTGTTGGCCTGGGTGCTTACGACTTTTTCTACAAACCCATCGATGCGGAACTGCTGGGCTTTATCGTCAACCGGGCTTATCGCCTGCGCGAAATTGAAGAAGAGAACCTGCGACTGCACGTCACCGGCAGTGACTCGCCGCTCGAAGGCATTATTACCGGC
>JBHPFC010000020.1:0-41190 GCA_042576405.1 Pseudomonadota bacterium
TAACTCGTTGCTGTTAAATGACAATGGCAAGGGTTTCCTGGATAGCGAATTTGTTCTCGGCGTGGAGCCGCGTCAGGACCGTATCGTGGCTCCCTGGTTCGAGTTGCAGTGCTCGGGCATAGATGCCGGTAGGCAGATGTGTCGGGACGAGGAAGGTCGAAAGGTTGTCTGGGGGGTGTTGGGCTCACGTTCATCAATCATTTTTGACGTCGATCAAGATGGAGACGAGGACATTGTGACGCTTGAATTCAATGCGCCACCTATGGTGCTCGTGAGCAACCTGAGTGAGAAAAAGGATCTGAATTATTTAAAGGTCGGGCTCCAGGGAGTGCAGTCCAATCGTGATGGTATTGGCGCTACCATCAAGGTGTATTCAGGTGACCAGGTGTATACAAAGGTTAAGCACGGCAAGTCTGGCTACCTTTCACAGAGCCTGCACCCGGTTTATTTCGGGCTTGGCGCGAGTGCCAAAGTCGACAAGGTTGAGATTAGCTGGCCATCTGGCATTACTCAGGTTATTGCAGGGCCAATTGATTCGAATCAATTGCTGGAAATCAAAGAACAATAAGCGGGGACACCCCGGTCCGGGTACCCGGATGGAGAGCGCAATGGTTGAGGCAACAAAAAACTGCAGGCTGATAGCAGCGATGCTTTTGGCTGTTCCTGTACTTGCTGGTTGCGATGGAGCGGAAGATTCCAAGACCAAGTCTCTTGATCGAGGTGTAGGCTTTTATGAAATGGGCAATTATGACAAGGCGATAGTTGAATTCAAGAATGTATTATCGATTGATCCCAAGGCACCTCAGCCGTACTTCTACATTGGTGATATAGCCGAGAAGCAAAAGGATCTTCGCCAAGCATCCCAAAATTATGCCATGGCAGTGAAGCTTGATCCCGGTCACATCGAGGCAAATATCCGCTTGGGCCGGTTCGAGATACAGGCAAATGAGCTGGAGAAAGCATCCGTGCGCGCAGATGGGGTACTCAAGAGAGAGCCTGGTAACGCGGATGCAATTGGCCTGAAGGCCGCAGTTCTTTATCGTCAGGGGAAAACTGATGATGCAGTAAGATTGCTAGTTGATGTGTTGGATCGAGAACCGGGCAATAAGTATTCTGCGCTTCTTCTTGCGACGATCTACGAGAAACTGAACAAGGTTGACCAATCGCTGGCTATTCTTGAGCGGGCCAATGAGGTTTCAGCTGACAGTGATGTCATGCTCAGACTTCTACCGATCTATGAGGAGCGGAAGGAGTCCGGAAAGGCAGAGAAAATCCTGCTCGATCTGGTGAAGGCAAACCCGGGTGAGTTGCAATACTTACGGTCACTTTCGATTTTTTATAGCAGGCGCGATGAAGTGGCCAAAGGTGTTCAGGCGCTGCGCAATGCAATTGCTAAAGATCCGGGAAATCCGCAGAAGTACCTTTTGCTTATTGACCTATACAATAGCGGATTCAGTCAACGGAAGGCTATCGCAGAAACCCGCAAGATGATTGAAAACAATCCTGATATGACTGCACTGAAGTTTGGGTTGGCCAGGCTTTACAGCAATGACGGGCAGCAGGACAAGGCAGAGGCGGTTTATCAGGGCGTTATGGATTCTGAAGGACTTAACCAGGACGGCCTGACAGCAAGAACCGGCCTTGCGAGAATCAAGTTTCAGCAAGGTAGTATACTGGATGGTGAAAAACTGATCGCGGAAGTGCTGAAGAAAGACCCGAAGGATGGGAGGGCGTTGCTGTTGAAGGCAAAGTTAGCAATGCGGAAGAAGGATTACGCAGAAGCCATAACCTTGCTGGATAAGATCCTTGCCGCTGATGATAGCTCAATACCGGCATTGAGGATGAAGGCGAAGATCTTAACTTTAAAAAGACACAATATTGAACTAGAGAAAGTGTTTACCCGATTAGTAGAAGCTTCGCCTGATAGAGCTGAGGGTTATTTGGGAAAAGGCGTCTTGTACAGGGGTCAAAAAAAATATTCTGAAGCGCTCCAGGCTTTTGAAGACGCTTACACGCGTGAACCAGATTCAGCCGCAGCCCTGACCCAGATCGTGGAAATCCAGATTATACTGGGCGATTCCGGGGTGGCGGAGCGACGGCTTGACGGTATTATTTTGGCCAATCCGCGGCACCCTTTGGCGCATGAGTTGCTTGGTGCCGTGTATATGTCCAGAGGTGAATACCAGAATGCTGAACAATCTCTGACTCGGCAGTTGGAATTTGATGGTTTCGGTTCCAGTGTATATCGAAGGCTTGCTAATGCCCGTTTATTGCAGGGTAATTCGGCGGGTGCAATTCAGGTGTATCATGACGGGCACGAAAAATTTCCCGATGATGTGGGTCTACTCGTTGGCCTGGTGCGTGCCTATCTGATGACTGGTGATATTAGCAAGGCTGCCGGTACCGCCGAGGAGGGAATAATTGCAGCGCCAGACAATCCAAATATCCAGATGGTTCTAGCGAGCGTGCGGGAGAAACAGGGGCGCTATGATGATGCAATTTCTATCTACGAACAGTTATTGCGCAGGGCGCCGGATAATGTTGCCGTGATTAACAATCTTGCTTCACTACTTGCTGCCGATTACCGCAAGGATGATAAGCAAAGTCTCAATAGAGCGGGGCATCTTGTGAAGAAGCTTGCTAACAAGAAGCAGCCGGTCTTAATGGATACTCGTGGCTGGGTTTATTATCGACTGGGTGACTATGCTCAGGCCGAGGAAGTGCTGACAGCCATTGTAAAACAGGTGCCGGATAACAACGAGTTCAAGTATCACCTTGGCATGACTTATTACCGGCAAGACAAACTCGATGCTGCGCGTGAGCTGCTCTATGAAGCAATATCCGGAAAATCGACTTTTGACGGAATGGAAGAGGCTAAGCGAGTCTACGAGGAATTGGCTGCAGAAGCAGGTTAAAAATTCATTGGGGCAGCAAGGATTATACGCCCAATGCCGTGTAAACAACCTGATGGAGCGGATGCTAATGGTCCCGGCCCCAACCTTCCCGCAATCCGGGAGTCTGATCACTATGGTTATGTGGGTCTAGAAGACATCACAAACAACTTGGGGAGCAAGCACAGAAAGCCGCTGCTTAGCTGCTAACGTTTCGATCCAATGCCGGGCATGAACTGATCGACCCGATTCACCCTTTACCGCATGATGATATTGACTTCATTAAGCAAGCGAGCAGTTCGTTCCAGTGGTTATTTTCTCCGGTAGGTGGTTGACGCCGGTTTTCTCAAGTGCCTCATACGGTGCTGGCAAGCTGGGTATAGACCTCCGTCGAGGATGGTTCGAGCAGCAGTGCTTTGCGGTATCAAGTGGTTGCCTGTTCGTGATCGCCGACGGCGGCGGAAGCACTGGAAAGATTACCCCAAGCCTCGAAGCGTTCGGGCCAGAGTTCGGTCGCTCGCAGGTAACACAATCTCGATTCTTCATATCGCTCCAGCGTACCGTAGAGTCCGCCGGAGACCACATTAGTATAGCGGAGGAATCTTCTTTTGTGCCGATTGTAGCCGGGCCGATGTTCCTTTGTTTGTGCAGCGCCGCCGCCCACGCGACCATTCCATCAGTCTGGACCCTTTTAGGATCCTCGCGGTGTATGATGCAATTAATGTTGAATCAAGTGGTCGATACATCCGGACACTGAGTTAAGTTTGTAAAATGTCATAATGAGGTAAGCGATTCCGCTTGGATTGACTGATAGATCAGGCTCTAATTGCCAGGATCTGATCATTGAAGTAGCAGATATAAGTCATTAAAGAGGCCCAAAGACTATGCTTTCCAGTCTACTCATTGAGCATGATCATATTCGGAAGACACTAAACTTGTTGGAGATGCAATTTCTGGATTTGTGTCGGGACAGAACGCCAGACTATTCCATGATGCTGAGTATTGTTGTGTACATTCAGGAATATCCAGAGCAAGTACACCATCCATTGGAAGATGCGATTTTCTCTGTTTTGCTCAAACGTGGAAGTGATGAGGGCAAGTTGATCCGAGAACTAGTAACAGATCATACGGAACTGGAAGTTGTTACACGGGACTTAAGAAGATGCATTGAATTGTTCAGCAATGGTACAGGTGACAAGGAAAAGCTGAAGCATCAGCTTTCGGCATTTCTTTTTAGGCAGCGGCGGCACTTATATATTGAAGAAATGAATGTGTATCCATTGGTAAAACATGTTCTAACAGAGCAGGACTGGAAGGATATTCAATCTATGGCACCGTACTTGGATGCCCCGGTTTTTGGTGAACGCACGCGAAATGACTATGAGCTTTTATATCGTGAAATTGAAGGCAAATACAAATAGAGTTTGAGAGAAGCAGAGGGTCGCCTTCTATTGTCAGATGGTTATCTTTATAATGATTGAATGAGTCGCTGAATAGTTTATAGTTACTGCAAGACGTGCGGCCGTATAATTTATGGTAGATTTGTCGGCTATTCAAAGAGTAGGTATGCCAAAGTTACTGATCCTCAACGGCCCCAACCTGAACCTGCTCGGTATCCGCGAGCCCGATCACTATGGCTCGGTAACGCTCGACGGCATTAATAAAGGCCTGCAGGCGCGGATAAGCAGTGCGGGTGGAGAGTCGCTGACATTCCAGTCCAACTCCGAACACGAGCTCATCGACAACGTCCATGCTGCCTCCCATGAGGGCATAGACTTCATCATCTTCAACCCCGCCGCCTTCACCCACACCAGCGTCGCCCTGCGCGATGCCCTGCTGGCAGTAAAGATACCCTTCATCGAGGTCCACCTCTCCAACGTCCACGCCCGCGAAGACTTCCGCAAACACTCCTACTTCTCGGATATCGCCGTAGGCGTTATCAGTGGTCTGGGCCCCATTGGCTACGAGCTCGCCCTGCAGGCAGCGCTGTCGTATCTTGGCGACAAAAAATCCTGAAGCTGATAAATCGCCGAATTTAGCTGCATTTCGATTACATTTCCCTGCAAGTTGAGCTATACTGCCGCGCAATCATAAACTTGCAGGAAGATTATGGATATTCGCAAGGTTAAGAAACTCATCGAGTTGCTGGAAGAGTCCGGGGTCGCGGAAATCGAGATCCACGAGGGTGAGGAGTCGGTGCGTATCAGCCGCCAGATGCCAGGGGCGCAAGTCGCTGCTGCGCCGATGATGATGCCTGCAGCAGCGCCCGCTGCCACTCCGGTTGCTGCTCCGGCTGCAGCTGCTCCACCGCCAGAGCCGGAAATTCCAGCAGGTCATATGGTGAAATCGCCCATGGTTGGCACTTTCTACCGTTCCTCATCGCCAGGTGCTTCAGCTTTTGTGGAAGTCGGCTCTAAAGTTAACGTCGGCGACACGCTGTGCATCATTGAAGCGATGAAAATGCTCAACCAGATCGAGGCTGACAAGGACGGTACGGTCTCCGCGATCCTGGTGGAAAATGCCGAGCCGGTCGAATATGGCCAGCCTCTGGTCGTGATTGAATAAGCACGGTTTTCTCCTGCTATGTTAGATAAAGTCGTCATCGCCAACCGCGGCGAAATTGCCCTGCGAATCCTGCGCGCCTGCCGCGAACTGGGTATCAAGACCGTTGCCGTCTATTCCGAGGCCGATCGCAGTCTCAAGCACGTCCTGCTGGCTGACGAGTCGGTGTGTATCGGACCTGCGCCGTCTGCCGAGAGTTATCTGAATGTGCCTGTGCTGATAGCTGCTGCTGAGGTGACCGATGCGGTCGCCATTCATCCGGGCTACGGCTTCCTGTCCGAAAATGCTGATTTCGCTGAACAGGTGGAAAAAAGCGGTTACATCTTTATCGGTCCTCGCGCTGACAGTATCCGCACCATGGGCGACAAGGTGGCGGCTATTCAGTCGATGCAGCAGGCCGGGGTGCCGTGTGTGCCCGGCAGCGATGGCCCGTTGGGTGACGATGACGAAACCAATATCAAGCTGGCGCGGGGCATCGGTTACCCGATTATCATCAAGGCTGCAGCCGGTGGCGGAGGTCGTGGTATGCGCACGGTGCATTCCGAGGCCAACCTGCTGAACGCCATCTCGCTGACACGTAACGAGGCACAGACTGCATTTGGTGACGGCACGGTGTACATGGAGAAATTCCTGGAAACACCGCGACATGTCGAATTCCAGGTACTGGCCGATGGTGAAGGCAATGCCATCCATCTTGGCGAGCGCGACTGCTCCATGCAGCGTCGCCACCAGAAAGTTGTCGAGGAAGCGCCGGCGCCGGGTATAACCATGGAACAGCGTATGGCCATGGGTGAGCGCTGCGCCGAAGCCTGTCGCCAGATAAATTACCGTGGTGCCGGTACGTTTGAATTCCTGTATCAGGATGGCGAGTTCTACTTCATTGAAATGAACACGCGCGTTCAGGTCGAGCACCCGGTGACTGAAATGATCACCGGCGTGGATATCGTCAAGGAACAGTTACGGATCGCAGCCGGCGAAGGGCTGTCTTACAGTCAGGACGATATCGGCTGGAGCGGTCATGCCGTGGAATGTCGTATCAACGCCGAGGATCCAAAAAACTTCTTGCCGTCGCCGGGCATGATTACCCAGTATCACGCCCCCGGTGGCCCCGGTATTCGTGTTGATACTCACATCTATAACGGCTACACCGTGCCGCCCTATTATGACTCGATGATTGCCAAGCTGATCGCGCACGGCGACACCCGCGAATCGGCGCTGGCACGCATGCGCGGTGCGCTGGCGGAGGTTGTCGTCGACGGTATCAAGACCAATATTGCCCTGCACCAGGACATCTGCAGCGATGCAGCGTTCCTGGCTGGCGGTACCGATATCCATTACCTGGAGAAAAAGCTGAGCCTGTAGAGGTTGCCGCTGTTGTTTGAGAATGCCCTGGCAACAACTCTCTCTCGAAGCCGGCGACCTGAATGCCGAGGAACTGTCGACATTTTTTGAATCCCGCGGCGCGCTTTCGGTTACCTTTGTCGATGCGGCGGACCAGCCCCTGTTCGAACCCGATCCTGGCACCACACCGCTGTGGTCAGCCACCCTCGTCACGGCATTGTTCGATGCCAACGCTGAACTTGGTCCGCTAAAGCAACAGCTTGCGGAAACCTATGGCGCTGCAGTGCTGCGCAGGCTGATCGAGGAAACGCTGCACGACCGCGACTGGGAACGTGCCTGGCTGGACCAGTTTCACCCCATGCAATTCGGTGAGCACCTGTGGATATGTCCTGACGGCCAACGTCCGCCTCCGAAGGATGATCAGGTGTTGATTGACCTCGATCCCGGCCTGGCTTTTGGGACCGGCACGCACCCGACGACAGCGCTGTGCCTGACCTGGCTGGATCAGCACCCGCCGGTTGGCCAGCAAGTACTCGATTTCGGTTGTGGCTCGGGCATCCTGGCCATCGCAGCGCTCAAGCTGGGGGCAGCGGCTGCCCGCGGTGTGGATATCGATCCGCAAGCGTTATGGGCCAGCCATGACAATGCCACCAGGAATAGCGTCGACGGGGAATTGGAGACGTGTTTGCCGAACGCCATGCCTGAAGAGACGTTTGATCTGGTGCTGGCTAACATTCTCGCCAACCCATTAATAGAATTGGCAGCGCAGTTGTCAACGCTGGTCCGACCGGGAGGTATGCTGGTGTTGTCCGGCATCCTGGCCGAGCAGGCTGCTGAAGTACAGCATGCCTACGAGCAATGGTTTACATTCACGCCCCATGCGGTGCAGGATGGTTGGGTCCGCCTTCAGGCGCAGCGTAATTAGTCGAGGGAATCCATGTACGTAGCTTGCCCCTCCTGTAAAACCTTGTACCCCGTTTCTGCAGAGTATTTGCGCCTGGCAGCCGGTCAGGTGCGTTGCAGTGTCTGTGAGAACCGGTTCGATGCCAGCAAGTCGGTATTCGATGATCCGCAGGAGGCGCTGGATTACCAGTACCCGGTGCCGCAGGCGATAAAAGAAGAAATCGACGATCTCGTCGACCGGGCGCTGGATAGCGGTTCCGAGCTGCCGCCAGCTGTCGAAGAACAGCAAGAAGAACAGCAAGCCGCTGACAACGAACATGAATTCGGGTGTGCTGATGTTGACCACTATGCCTGGCCCGTTACGGCTGAATTTCGCGAACTCGCTGTTGAGCAGCCGGCGTCGGATGAGCATACGGGTCGTGCAGACATGTCGGATGAATACCTGCTTGCCGACCACGACCAGCCTGGTGCCCGCACGGCATGGGGTGCGATAGCGGCAGCTTTGTTGCTCACCGCGGGTCTCATCGCTCAGTACGCCTATGTTGAACGTTACCATTTGGTGCAGATTGCGGCGATGCGCCCGGCAATCGAGCTGTTATGCGCGCCATTGGACTGTAATCTGCCGTTACGTCGTGATCTGGCGCGTGTGGAGATGGTCGAACGCGAAGTGCGTGAGCATCCGAATGTGGGCGATGCGCTGCTGGTGCACGCAACCTTTGTAAATCGTGCCGACTTTGTCCAGGCTTATCCGGTGTTGCAAGTGTCTTTCTCTGATGTTGCCGGTACACCCGTTGCAGTGCGCCGCTTTGGTCCAGAACAATATCTGCAAGAACCGGTTACAGCCGACAAGGGAATGGCGCCCGGGCAGCAGTCACTGGTTATGCTTGAGGTTATTGATCCGGGTGAGAGCGCAGTCTCCTTCCAGTTCGATTTTATGTAAGTGTTAAAAAACCTGATGAATCGCATGTCAAGTCTTGACATGCGTTTTACACTGTAAAACAAGTGGCTCCCGCAATTTCTGCAACACTGAAAAAAAGTTGCTCAGGATCTTTTCCAAAACAAAAACTGCGCGTATGATTGGCTGCCTTTCCCTCCGAAACAAACTTTAAGGAGTTGTTTGCACGGTATGCAGATTGGCCCATATAAGTTGCGCAACCAATTGGTGCTCGCGCCAATGGCAGGTGTAACAGACAGGCCGTTCAGACAACTGTGTAAAAAGCTGGGCGCCGGTCTTGCCGTATCAGAGATGGTGTCCTGTAACTCGGCCCTGTGGGGTAGCAAGCAGTCGCTGCGCCGCATGGACCACGAGGGTGAGGTTGAACCCCGATCTATACAGATCGCCGGTGCTGATCCGAAAATGATGGCCGATGCAGCGCGTTTCAATGTTGACCGCGGTGCCCAGATAATCGACATCAATATGGGTTGTCCGGCCAAGAAGGTCTGTAACGTAATGGCCGGTTCAGCGCTGTTGCAAAACGAAGTTCTTGTCGGGCAGATCCTTGACGCCGTCGTATCGGCTGTCGATGTGCCCGTAACTTTGAAGATTCGTACGGGATGGGACCCGGCGAACCGCAACGCCCTCAGCGTGGCGCGAATTAGCGAACAGGCAGGTATACAGGCACTGGCCATTCATGGACGGACACGTGCCTGTGGTTATCGCGGTGACGCGGAATACCAGACCATTCGCAGTGTGAAACAGGCGGTTTCTATACCGGTTATTGCTAACGGCGATATCACCGGGCCGGAGAAAGCGCGCCAGGTTCTGGAAAGCAGTGGTGCCGACGCAGTGATGGTTGGCCGTGCGGCGCAGGGGCGGCCGTGGATTTTCCGGGAAATCGAACATTATTTGTCCACGGGGATGTTGTTGGCAGAACCCGGGGTGGAGGAGATTCGCACCATCATGATTGAGCATCTTGATAATTTATATCAATTTTATGGGGAATATACTGGCGTACGTGTGGCCCGCAAGCACATCGCCTGGTACAGCAAGGGTCAGGCAAATGGCGCCGAGTTCCGCCAGCGTATCAATTGCGTGGAAACTATCGACGAACAGTTAGCCATGACACATGCTTTTTTTGACACGCTGGTTGCCCGGCAAGGGATGGCAGCATGAGCGCAGTGATGCAGGGGGGGCAGGTACAGGTCAGTCCGCTACCGACACGGGAGCGCCGCAAGCAGCCGCTGCGTGCCTGTGTGCAGGCATCGCTGGAGTTGTACTTCCAGGATCTGGAAGGACATGATGCAGAGGACGTCTACGACATGGTGGTTGGCCAGGTTGAGCAGGCCATGCTGGAAAGTGTCATGCAACATACCCGTAGCAACCAGACACGGGCTGCGGAAGTGCTCGGTATTAATCGCAGCACCTTGCGCAAGAAACTCAAACAGCACGGTTTGCTATAACAGCTGTATTCACTAAACCGCCAGGGCACCAGGGTGTCCTGGCGGTTCATCGTCAATCAGGGCTTCTCTGGCGCTTAACCAGAAACCATTCAGGTAGTCATTATGTCTGCAATCCAGCGCGCTCTTATCAGCGTTTCCGATAAAACCGGTATAGTCGATTTTGCCCGTCAGTTGCATGCCGCCGGCGTGGAGATCCTGTCCACGGGGGGTACTGCAAAGCTATTGGCTGATAACGCTATTCCAGTGATCGAGGTTTCCGATCACACCGGATTCCCGGAGATGATGGCCGGTCGCGTCAAGACACTGCATCCGAAAATTCATGGCGGCATCCTCGGCAGGCGCGGTTTGGATGAAGCTGTCATGCAGGAGCACGGCATTCCGCCTATCGATATGGTGGTGGTAAATCTTTATCCCTTCGAGCAGACGGTTGCCAGGCCTGACTGTGACTTGCCGATGGCGATAGAGAACATCGATATCGGTGGCCCGACACTGATCCGTGCGGCGGCCAAAAATCATGCTGCGGTGACGGTGCTGGTTGACAGTAATGATTATGCGGGTGTGCTGGAGGAAATGGCCGCCAACGGTGGTGCTGTCAGCGAGGCCTCGCGGTTTCGCCTGGCGGTAAAGACCTTCGAACATACCGCCCGGTACGACGGTGCTATTGCCAACTATCTGGGCAGACTCACTGATGGCGATGAGCCTCAGGTCTTCCCGCAAACCATCAGCCTGCAATACCGCAAAGTCCAGAGCATGCGCTATGGCGAGAATCCGCACCAGGCTGCGGCGTTCTATATCGAACATGCCGAAAGCGAAGCCTCCGTGGCCACGGCAACGCAGCTGCAGGGCAAGGAACTGTCCTACAACAATGTCGGTGACACCGACGCCGCGCTGGAGTGTGTCAAACAGTTCGGCGAGGGGCCGGCCTGTGTCATCGTCAAGCATGCCAACCCCTGCGGTGTAGCGATTGGTGGCAATTTGCTGGATGCCTATGATCGTGCTTATCAGACAGATCCTGAATCCGCCTTCGGTGGCATCATTGCCTTCAACCAGGCACTGGATGCGGAAACCGCGCAAGCCATTATCGACCGCCAGTTTGTGGAAGTGATTATTGCGCCTGAAGTCAATGCCGATGCCTTGCCGTTGCTGGCGGCCAAGAAAAACGTGCGGGTGCTTGCGTGTGGCAGCTGGCCACAAGAAGTGGCGGCACGTCTGGACTTCAAACGTGTTAACGGTGGCTTGCTGGTGCAGGAGGCTGACCTGGCCCTGCTCAATGAATCCAAAGTCGTAACCGAACGCGCGCCCAGCGATACTGAAATGGCTGACTTGCTGTTCGCCTGGCGGGTGGCCAAGTATGTGAAATCCAATGCCATTGTGTATGGCAGGGACAATATGACCATCGGTGTGGGTGCTGGTCAGATGAGCCGGGTCAACAGTGCGCGTATTGCCGGTATCAAGGCTGAACATGCTGGCCTGGAAGTAAAAGGGTCAGTGATGGCATCGGATGCTTTCTTCCCCTTCCGTGACGGTATCGACCAGGCGGCGGAAGCGGGTATAAGCGCTGTCATTCAGCCCGGTGGTTCGATGCGTGACGAGGAAACCATCGCTGCGGCCAACGAACATGGCATGGCTATGGTGTTTACCGGCATGCGTCACTTCAGGCACTAGGCCATGAAAGTTCTGATCATAGGCGGTGGTGGCCGCGAGCATGCGCTGGCCTGGAAAGTGGCACAGTCGCCACAGGTCGAAACCGTCTACGTCGCGCCCGGCAACGCCGGGACCGCCAGCGAAGACAGGCTGGAAAATGTCGACGTGGGGGCTGACGATGTTGCCGGCCTGCTTGCGTTTGCCAAACAACAGGCTGTTGATCTGACCATCGTCGGTCCCGAAGCGCCCCTGGTGCTCGGCGTGGTTGACCAGTTTCAGACTGCCGGGTTACGTATTTTTGGTCCCGGGCAGGCGGCCGCCGAGCTGGAAGGTTCGAAGGCCTTTACCAAGGACTTCCTCGCTCGTCACGGAATTCCTACCGCGGCCTACAGCAACTTTACCGATCTCGATGAAGCGATTGACTATATTCGTCAGCAGGGTGCGCCCATCGTCGTCAAGGCGGATGGCCTCGCGGCGGGCAAGGGCGTCATTCTTGCGCAAACCGAGCAGGAAGCTATCGATGCCTGTCAGGACATGCTGGCCGGCAACGCTTTTGGCGAAGCCGGGCATCGCGTAGTCGTTGAGGAATTTTTACAGGGTGAGGAAGCCAGTTTCATTGTCATGGTGGACGGCGAACACGTCCTGCCACTGGCGACCTCGCAGGACCACAAGGCGCGCGATGATGGCGATACCGGCCCGAATACCGGTGGCATGGGCGCTTACTCGCCGGCGCCGGTAGTCGATGAGGCCATGCATCAACGCATTATGCAGGAAGTGATTCTGCCAACTGTGAACGGTATGGCAGCCGACGGCAAACCCTATACCGGTTTTCTGTATGCAGGTGTCATGATTGATTCGCAGGGCGTGCCCAGGGTGCTGGAGTACAACGTGCGTTTCGGTGATCCCGAAACGCAGCCCATCATGCTGCGTCTGCAATCAGATCTGGTCGAGCTCTGCGAGGCGGCCATCGATGGTCGACTCGATCAGGTCACTGCTGACTGGGATCCGCGTGCCAGTCTGGGCGTGGTGCTGGCCGCCGGCGGTTATCCGGCGAGTTATGACAAGGGCGACGTGATTAATGGTCTGGGCGCTATCATGGAAGAGGGTGTGAAAGTATTCCACGCCGGAACCGCAGGCAGGGATGGCGAGGTGGTTACCAGTGGCGGGCGGGTGCTTTGTGTCTGTGCACTGGGCAGTGATGTTGCCGAGGCCCAGCGAAGAGCTTACCAGGCCGTGGACAAAATCAGCTGGAAGGGTATGTACTGCCGCCGTGATATCGGCCATCGGGCGATAGCCAGACTATCGAACTGAGACTGAAATACCGGCGCATTTTAAATCAACCCGTCACTGCGAGCGCGCTGCTCATAGTGACGAGTTCAATAGATCCGGTTAACCTGTCCGCGTCTCAACGCCGCTGGCCGTACCCAGCAACAGCACGTCTGCAGGCCGATTGGCAAATATGCCTACTGTTACCACGCCGGCAATATTATTCAACTCGGTTTCCAGCTTGCAAGGCTCCATGATTTCCAGGCCCTTGACGTCGAGGATGATATTGCCGTTGTCGGTGGTAAAACCGCTGCGCAGTTCCGGCGTGCCGCCAGCCTTGACCAGCTCGCGTGCCACGTAGCTCTGTGCCATGGGTATAACTTCAATCGGTAACGGGAAGTTACCCAGCACCTTGACCAGCTTGCTTTCATCACAGATGCAGACAAACTTGTCACTGGCACCGGCAACAATTTTTTCGCGCGTCAGTGCGCCGCCGCCACCTTTGATGAGGTGCAGATAGTCATTGGTTTCGTCGGCACCATCGATGTAGACAGATAACTGGCCGGCTTCGTTGAGGTCCATCACCGGAATGCCGTGGCTTTTCAGGCGCTCGGCACTGGCAACCGAGCTGGCCACTGTGCCGTCGATCCGGCCTTTTATTCTGGCCAGCGCGTCGATGAATAAATTGGCTGTTGAGCCGGTGCCAACACCGATGATTGTGCCGCTTTCCACGTATTCGATGGCCGCCTCGGCAACCTGTTTCTTGAGTTCATCCTGGTTCATTACAGACCTCCCAAATTCAATGCGCGCATCATACGGGGTATTCAGGGGACAAGTCGAATCAGGCACGTCAATTGACTCAGCCCCCGAGACTCGCTGTATGATCGGCAAATGACCGATAATTATTTGAAAAAAATCCTCAATTCGCGAGTTTACGACGTCGCCATTGAATCGCCGCTGGATTACGCACCATCGTTATCCCGGCGCCTGGACAACCACATCTGGTTGAAGCGTGAGGATCTGCAGCCGGTGTTTTCCTTCAAGCTGCGCGGCGCCTATAACAAAATATCCGGTCTCAGCGAGGCAGAATGTGCCAATGGCATTATTGCCGCCTCGGCCGGCAACCACGCCCAGGGTGTAGCGCTGGCTGCGAAACGGCGTAACGTCAAGGCGCTGATTGTCATGCCGCGTACTACTCCTGGCATCAAGGTCAATGCGGTCAAGGCGCTTGGTGGCAAGACTCTGCTGCATGGTGACACCTATGACGAAGCCTACGCGCACGCTTTACAGTTGGCCGATGAGCGCAACATGGTGTTCATCCATCCTTACGATGATCCTGACGTCATCGCCGGACAGGGCACCATCGGCATGGAATTGCTGCAGCAGCACCGCGATCCGCTCGACGCAGTATTTGTGCCCGTGGGTGGTGGAGGGCTGATTGCCGGTATCGCCGCGTATCTGAAAGCGTTGCGTCCCGAGATTCGTGTCATTGGTGCCGAACCCGAAGATGCGGCTTGTCTGTACGAAGCGCTCAAACAAAATCGGCGTGTCGTGCTTGACCAGGTCGGCATCTTTGCCGATGGCGTTGCGGTCCGCCAGGTTGGCAAGGAAACCTGGAAGGTTGCCCGTGACCATGTCGACGAAGTGATACTGGTCAGTACTGATGAAATCTGCGCGGCAACCAAGGATATATTTGACGATACCCGCGCCATGGTTGAGCCGGCCGGTGCGCTGGCGGTGGCGGCGATAAAAAAATACGTCGAGCAGACCGGTGCCAGGGACGAAACCCTGGTGGCTATCAATAGTGGTGCCAATATCAATTTTGACCGCTTGCGGTACGTGGCCGAACGCGCCGAGCTGGGTGAGCGGCGCGAGGCGCTGCTGGCGGTGACCATTCCCGAGAGGCCCGGCAGTTTCCTCAAGTTCTGCCGTACCCTGGGTAAGCGCGGAATAACCGAGTTCAACTACCGGTATGCGGATGCCGGTGACGCACATATCTTTGCCGGGGTACAGCTGTCGGGTGGTGACGAGGAACGGGAGGAACTGATCGACAAGCTGCAAACAGAGGGTTACCCGGTTGTCGATATGACGGACAATGAAATGGCCAAGACCCATATTCGCTTTATGGTCGGCGGCCGGGGGCGTGGTGTCGAAAACGAGCGGCTTTACCGTTTCGAATTCCCCGAGCGACCGGGTGCCTTGCTCAACTTTCTTTCAAGTATGGGTAAGGGCTGGAATATCAGCCTGTTTCATTACCGTAACCACGGGGCGGCATACGGCAGGGTGCTGGTTGGCATACAAGTGCCCGGCGAAGACAAGAAACGCTTCAGTAAATTCCTCGACGAGTTGGGTTACATAAATTTCGAAGAACTGGATAACCCGGCGTATTCTCTTTTCCTGGGTACCTAGAAACAAGCCCTGTTATCGCCGCTATTCATGCAGTGGCGACGTGCCTTCAGGGGTTCCTGCTTTCCAGCTTGAGTATGAAATCCCACTGCTTCTTCGTGAAGGGCATAATCGACAAGCGGTTGCCCTTGCGCACCAGTGGGCAGTCTTCCAGCTGCGGATAGCTTTTCAGTTCGGCTAGCGTGATGTTACGTTTGGTCTTGCGCTGGTACTGCACATCCACCATATACCAGCGTGGTTTGTCGGGGTCGCTTTTGGGATCGTAGTATTTCTGCTCCGGGTCAAAGGCAGTGAAATCCGGGTAGCCCTCCTTGACGACTTTCATCAGACCGACAATGCCGGGTTCATCGCAGTTGGAGTGGTAGAAAAAAACCATGTCGCCCTTTTTCATTTCATCGCGCATCATGTTGCGCGCCTGGTAATTACGCACGCCATCCCAGTGCTCGGTTTTTTTCGGCATCGCCTTGAGGTGGTCTATGCCAAACACATCCGGTTCCGATTTCATCAGCCAGTAGTTCATGAAGTGTTTCCTGTATTAAAAAGCATGCCAGTGTGCGTCAGTGGCAACTGCTGTCAAAGGCACGTCCCAGGGTTGGGCGGGCAGCATTTCCAGTTGCTGGAAATCATAGGCCAGCCCGACCATGTGCGGTTTTTTCCAGTTGCGGCGGCGTAGCAGAAAGGCAAAGCTGCGGTCGTAGTAGCCGCCACCCATGCCCAGGCGATTACCTTGCGGGTCGAAACCGACCAGGGGGGTAAGCACCAGGTCGAGTGCCAGCGGTTTTACCCGTTGCCGGTGTACGATCTGTGGCTCGGGGATACCGAACCGATTACTGACCAGTCGGGTGTCCGGCTTGTATCGCGTGAACCAGAGGCGGTTGTCGAGAAAAGGCACCAGTACCGGCAAATACACTTTTTTGCCCAGGCTCCAGCAACGACCGATGATGCTCGCAGTGTCGATTTCGCCGTCAGCGGGCAAGTAAAGCGCTATGTTACTGGCGCTACGGAATACGGGCTGTCTGAACAGCTGGGCGCACAGGGCTTCGGAACGTAATCTGCGTTCCATGGGGCTGAGTGCCCGGCGTTGGGTGCGGATTGCCTGGCGTTGCTTTTGGCGGTCCGGCTGTTTTCCAGGGTTGGAGCCCATGCTTGTTCGCGTGTGTTATCTGGTTCCGGTTAGCAAGAGGCACCTTCCGCACGTGCCGTCGCGATTATTGCCCTTGAACCAGAGGTTCAGGTGGGAATGAGTGCCATGCCTAAGGCTTTCCACTCGTGGCGGACATGCACACTGGCCTGGCAAACCGACTCCCGGGGACAAATTTAGGCTCAAGGAGATCTTAACTGCTAACGAGCAGTGCAGAAGGTGCGTCGGCTATTATACACTAGAGTTCGAGCTGATTGCCGTTGTTAAGTGCAACGTCGATTTTGTCCTGCAGGGCGCGGATACGTTTGCTGATATCGTGCTGGTAATCGCTTTTGAGGGTCTTGTTTTCGAGTAACTCGTGCGCCATGTTGAGGGCGGCCATGACGGCAATCCGGTCGGCACCGACAATTTTGCCGGAATCCCGGATTTCCTTCATTTTGTCGGTGAGAAATTCGGCAGAAGCAAACAGGGCTTCACGCTCGTCATCCGGGCATGCAACGAGATATTCCTTGTCGAGGATATGGACACGCATGGGCTTGGCTTCGCTGCTCACGCACCTTGCTCCATTGCCTTGAGGCGGTTAATCATGGCTTCCACGCGGGTTTTGGCCATTTCGTTCTTTTCTATCAGGTTGGCGCGATCGGTAACCAGGTTGTCCTGCTGGTCGCGCAGGGAGCGGTTTTCTTCTTTCAGCCGCTCAATGCTGGTGACCAGTTCGTCCAGGCGAACCTCGAGTTTGCGCAGTTCCTGCTCGGTAACAGATTGGGGTGTTGGATTTGACATGCGCCCACTATAGAGAAGGCCTAAAAATGCGTCAATCTTGATGCTGTGCGATAATTGCACAATGTCTGTAAATCAAGAGCTTGACTACTACTCGCTGGACGATGCACTGGCGCGTGCCCAGACTTCCATGGATCCTTCGGACTGCCATGGGCTGCTCGCCGGCCTGATTTGTGCTGCCGGCTTTGCCGATCCCCGCCTTTGGATGGCAGAAGTATTCGAGGATTACAATCCCAAAGACAAGCCGCAGGCGGAAGCCTTCAAGCTGGTTCAGGCGCTGTACGAGGACGAGCTGGCGCGGATGAACAGCCCCGATCTGGATTTTGCCCTGTTGTTGCCGGATGACGAAGATGCTCTGCGTGACCGGGTCGCATCACTGGGCAGCTGGTGTGGAGGTTTTTTGTCGGGCCTGGGACTGGGAGGAGTGAAGGAACAGGCGCAGCTTCCGGAAGAGATCAGTGAGTTGATTGATGACTTTGCCCAGATTACGCGTGTAGATTTTGATCTTGACTCACCTGATGACGAAGAACAGGCTGCTTTCGAGGAAGTGGTCGAGTACGTGCGTATCGGCGTGCTCTTTGTTAATGAGGAACTACAGCCCAGCAAGGCTCCCCCGCGGATACAGTGACTATGGACCAGAAAGAATTCGCCCGCCGGCGTAAACAGTTGATGCGCATGATGGGGCAGGATGCAATCGCCATTCTGCCGACCAATCCTGAGTGTACGCGTAACCGCGATGTGGAATATCCGTTTCGACCCGATAGTGATTTCTATTACCTGACCGGATTTGCCGAACCGGAAGCGGTCGCTGTGCTGGTGCCTGGAAGGCCTCATGGTGAGTACCTGCTGTTCTGTCGCGACCGTGATCCGGAAAAGGAAACCTGGAACGGACGGCGCGCAGGTCTGGAAGGCGCCGTCGAATCCTATGGTGCCGATGACGCTTTCCCGATTGGCGATATCGATGACATCCTGCCCGGCCTTCTGGAGAGCCACGAACGGGTGTTCTACACCATGGGAGCCACTCCGGATTTTGATAAGCGCGTGATCGGCTGGGTCAACCGTTTACGTAGCCAGTCGCGCGCCGGCAAGCAGGCCCCGGACGAATTTATTTCCCTGGAGCACTTTGTTCACGATATGCGGCTGTACAAGAGCCGCGCCGAAGTCAAGGTGATGCGTCAGGCGGCCAATATCGCCGCGCGTGCCCACAAGCGCGCCATGCGCGAGTGTGAACCGGGCATGATGGAATTCGAAATCGAGGCCGAGTACCTGCACGAGTTTCGCAAGGCCGGGGGTGAACCCGCCTACCCGTCAATTGTCGGTGGCGGGGAGAATGCCTGTATCCTTCACTACACGGAAAACAATGCCGAACTGAACAGTGGTGACCTGCTGCTGATAGATGCCGGTGTCGAGCATGAGTACTACGCTTCTGATATTACCCGCTGCTTTCCGGTTAACGGTCGTTTCAGCAAGGCGCAGCGCGCTATTTACGAGCTGGTACTGGAAGCGCAGCTGGCAGCAATAGAGGAAGTGTATCCCGGCAATACCTGGAATGCGCCACATGATGCGGCCGTGAAGGTTATTACTCGTGGTCTGGTCAAGCTCGGGTTGCTGAAGGGGCGTACGCCCAAACTTATCAAGGATCGGGCCTACCACAGGTTTTACATGCATCGCACCGGCCACTGGCTGGGTATGGATGTGCATGATGTTGGCGACTACAAGGTCGGTGAGGAATGGCGTGTGCTGGAGCCGGGTATGGTGTTGACCGTCGAGCCAGGTCTATATATCGCTGCCGGCAGCAAGGGCGTGGCGAAAAAATGGTGGAACATTGGTGTGCGCATCGAGGACGACGTGTTGGTGACACGGGATGGTTACGATGTGTTGAGTAAAAATGTGCCAAAAGATGTTGACGAGATAGAAGCGCTGATGGCGCGCTGAACTCTATGTAGAGGAGTGCAAACCGTGATAAGAAAAATCGTAGCGATAAGTATCCTGGGCGTATGTTTGGCTGGCAATGTATCAAGTGCCGAAGAAGATGACGTGGTCAATTCGATTAATGAAGGCATGGAATTCTACAAAAATGGCGAATTTGCCGAGGCGACCAGCAGCCTGAACTACGCGGTGCAGTTGATACAGCAGAAAAAGGGCGAGTCTCTAAGCGGGCTGTTGCCTGAACCGCTGGACGGGTGGGTGGCTGAGGAGGCGCAATCGCAGGCGGCCGGCGCCGCCATGTTTGGTGGCGGGGTCACTGCAGAACGTAGCTACTCAAAGGACAGCAGCCGTATTTCCATTCAGATTGTGACAGACTCTCCGATGCTGCAGGGTGTCATGATGATGTTTAGCAATCCCATGTTCGCGACTGCAGATGGCGGCAAGATGGTGCGCATCGGTCGGCAGAAAGCGATTGTTAAATTTACGCCAGAAGATGAATCGGGCGACCTGCAGATGGTGGTGAATAACCGTTTTCTGGTGACCGTCGAAGGTAGCGGTGTCAGTAACGATGACCTGGTCAATTATGCCAAGGCGATCGATACCAAAAAAATGGCCGACCTGCCCTGAGTGTTTTATGACCTCTGAAACAGATGTCCTGATTGTGGGTGGCGGCCTGGTAGGTGCCAGTCTGGCGTGCGCCCTGGGACAGTCGGGTGTGCGCACCACGATTGTCGAGGCGTATCCATTGAGCGCTGATCAGCAGCCGGGTTATGACGAGCGCAGCATTGCCCTGGCGCAGGGTTCCCAGCGTGTTTTTTCCGGGTTGGGCCTGTGGTCAGAGCTGGAAGCTGATGTGTGTCCTATTCATACCATTCACGTATCGGACCGCGGCCATTTTGGCTTTACGCGCCTGCGTCGTGAACAGGAAGGTGTGCCTGCACTGGGTTATGTGGCTGCCGCACGCGTGTTGGGCAGGGTTTTGCAGGCACGGTTGCAACAACTGGAAACGGTAGAGGTGTTGTCGCCGGCCCGGCTGACAGGATTTCACGTCGATGATGACGTTGTCCACGTCGATATAGAGCACAATGAAAAATCGAAGCCGTACACGGCACAGCTGATGGTTGCCGCCGATGGTGCGCAGTCGTCAATACGCGAACAGCTGGGTATCCAGACGCTGCAGCGCGATTACCGGCAAACCGCAATTATTGCCAACGTCAGCACTGACAAACCGCACAATAATATAGCCTACGAGCGCTTTACAGACAGCGGGCCATTGGCGCTGTTGCCGATGACCGAACAGCGTAGCGCGCTGGTGTGGACCGTCCATGCCGATCAAAGTGAAGCCATACTGGCACTGGATGACACTGAATTCCTGCAGCGACTGCAAGAGCGTTTCGGTTACCGGCTTGGCCGTTTCAACAGGGTGGGCGCTCGCCATGCGTTCCCTTTGCAACTGCTGCAGGCGAAGGAATCTGTGCGTGCGCGTCTGGCTTTGATGGGCAATGCGATGCACACCCTGCACCCGATTGCCGGTCAGGGTTTCAACCTGGGGTTGCGTGATGTGGCGACGCTGGTTGATGTTATTCTCGACGCGCGCAGCAGTGGGCGCGATATCGGAGAACTTGATGTTCTGCAGCGCTACGCCAACTGGCGACAGGGTGATCAGCATCGGGTGGCATTGTTCACCGACAGTATGGTGCACCTGTTTGCTCAGTCGCTGCCACCGGTTACCTGGTTGCGCGATGCAGGCATGCTGGCAATGGATATCTGCCCGCCGGCAAAGCGCTGGTTCGGCCGCATGACAATGGGGCGCGCCGGGCGTCTGCCACGGCTGGCGCGTGGTCTGGAGATGTATGACAACTGAACACTATGATGTTGCCATTGTCGGCGGTGGCCTGGTCGGCCTGTCCCTGGCCGCCATGCTCGGTGGTAACGGTTTTAAAACGGCGCTCGTCGAAGCGCGCGAGCCGCAATTGACCTGGGCCGAAGGCAGTATTGATTTACGTGTCTATGCTATCAGCCGGGTATCCCAACAACTTCTTGAGGATGCCGGTGCGTGGAGTTCGATAGCGCCATATGCCTGTGCCTATCACGATATGCATGTCTGGGATGCGGGCGGCAGTGGCGAGATTCATTTCGACAGCGCTGAACTCGGTGAGCCTGATCTCGGGCATATCGTTGAATCGCGGGTCATTGAAAAGGCCTTGTTCGATGTTATCCAGGCGCTGCCGGAAGTTGATCAGTTCTGTCCGGCAAACGTTGTATCAATAGAGGAAAGTGCCGGCAAACAGCATGTTGTTCTCGAGGATGGTCGCAGTCTGCTTGCGTCCCTGTTGATTGGTGCAGACGGCAAGCACTCGAATATCCGTGACTATGCGGGCATCCACGCCCGTGCATCGGACTATGGCCAGCAGGCGCTGGTCGCGGTGGTGGACACAGAACGTGGCCATGATGAAACTGCCTGGCAGCGGTTTTTGCCAACCGGGCCACTGGCTTTTTTGCCGTTGCGTGACGGCCAGTCTTCAATCGTCTGGTCAGCAACCAGTGACGAAGCGCAGCGCCTGCTGTCACTCGATGATGCCAGCTTCTGCGCCGAGCTTGGTGAAGCCTTCGAGTACCGTCTCGGCAATGTGCTGTCCTGCGGCGAGCGCGCATTATTCCCGCTCGCGCGCCAGTACGCCGAACACTATGTAGCACCCGGTATCGCCCTGGTAGGGGATGCCTCGCACGTGATTCATCCCCTTGCAGGCCAGGGCGTGAACCTGGGTTTCAAGGACGTGCGTCAACTGGCAGCAGTGCTGAAGGATGCACGCCATGCAGGCCGGGATATTGGCAGCCTGCCGGTGTTGCGGCGCTACGAGCGTGCTCGCAAGGGCGACAATATGGCGACCATGCTGGCCATGGATGGCTTCAAGCACCTGTTCGGCACCACCGCGCCGCCGGTTCGCTGGTTACGCAACGCCGGGTTGAATATATTCGATGCGGCAACACCCTTGAAGAACCTGGTCATCCGTTCGGCGATGGGACTCTAGTCGAACGCAGACAGCATGAACGTCACCGAAATCAATATTTACCCCATCAAGTCCACCCGGCGCATTGCACTGCATGAAGCAGAAGTCTTGCCGCGCGGACTACCCTGGGATCGTCGCTGGATGCTGGTTGATGACGACAAAAAATTCATTACCGCGCGTCAGCATCCCGCACTGGCTACGGTTCATACAGAGATTGATGGTGATAGCCTGGTCGTCGCCGCCGATGCCTGTGACGTATTGCGGTTGCCTTTGTATCCGGAGCAGCAACAAACCGCCCGGGTTACTGTGTGGCGGGATTCGGTAGATGCCGTGCTGGCAAACCCTGAAGCCGATGCCTGGTTTTCTGACTTTCTGGGGGTCTCCTGTCACCTGGTACAGATGACCGATGACCTGGTCAGAGGCGTGGACCAGGACTACGGCCAGGCAGACGACGAGGTCAGTTTCGCAGACGGTTTTCCGCTGTTATTGATTAGCGAGGCTTCGCTGGCTGATCTCAACAGCCGTCTCGACAACCCCGTCGATATGCGCCGTTTCCGTCCCAACCTGGTGGTCGCCGGTGGTGTCCCCTACGCCGAGGATGGATGGCGGCGTTTTCGAGTCGGTGAAGTCGAGTTTGAAGGGGTGAAAAACTGTTCGCGCTGTGTATTTACCACTGTCGATCCGGATCGCGGTATCAAAAGCCCGGACAAAGAGCCACTGCGCACACTGAGCATGTATCGCCGTCGCCCGGAGGGTGGCGTCTTTTTTGGCCAGAACCTGATTCCGAGAAGCGCCGGCGTGATACGGGTTGGCGATCCGGTCAACTTGCTCGATTGAGGCTGGTGCGCCCCGGGTGGGGCAGATACTTGCCGCAATATCCGCGTACAGGCGATGGGATTGAGCAGGCGCCGCTTGGCGCTCTCTCGCTGTCAGGGTATAGTCTGCCCTCAATCTCGTGCTGCTGCGGGAGAGGACCGGCCCCGCCGGTCGCCGAAGGCGCAACTCGCTCGGAATCGCTCAGGCAAAAGGACCGTAGCAGCAGGCTTTTCACAAGCCGGATTGACTCTGGAGAGCGGCGCGGCTGCAAGCTCGTGCCCACCGAAGGGGAAGGCGATCTGCCTACACTCTCAGGTTACCGGACAGAGGAGCGACGGTTGTTGTACAGGCCGTCGCGCCACAGTTTCGGGCGACGAAAGCGCACACTAATTCGGCATACAGAGTCACACTATGGGACAAAAAACCCCTTTATATAATGCACATGTCGCCATGGGCGCCAAGCTGGTCGACTTCGCCGGCTGGGATATGCCGATCCACTATGGCTCGCAGATCGAAGAGCATCACGCCGTGCGCCAGTCCGCCGGCATGTTTGACGTATCGCACATGACCGTGGTCGATCTCATTGGCGAGAAAACGCGTGATTTTCTGCGTTATCTGCTCGCCAATAACATCGATAAGCTCCAGGAAAAAGGCAAGGCGCTGTACAGTTGCATGCTTAAACCCGACGGCGGTGTTATTGATGATCTGATTGTCTACTACCTGACCGAGACCTGGTTCCGGCTGGTGGTCAACTCCTCTACCCGGGAAAAGGACCTGGCGTGGATCCAGGAGCAGGCAAAAGCTTTTCAGCTGGATATTATTGAGCAGCCACAGCTCGCCATGATCGCGGTGCAGGGTCCGGAGGCGCGTGAAAAGGCGTTGCCATTGCTCGACGCCGCCGGGAGAGACGCGGCGGCAGAGCTTAGCTTGTTCTATGCCGTTGAAATTGAAGACTGGCTGGTCGCGCGTACCGGTTACACGGGCGAAGACGGTTTTGAAATCATGCTGCCGGATACCGATGCCGAAGCGTTCTGGAATGCGCTTGCCGAGGCGGGGGTAAAGCCCTGTGGACTCGGCAGTCGGGATACCCTGCGCCTGGAAGCCGGCATGAATCTTTATGGCACTGATATGGATGAAAGCGTTTCACCGTTAGTGTCGGGCCTCGGCTGGACGGTTGGCTGGAAACCGCAAGACCGGGACTTTATCGGCCGCGAAGCGCTGGAGTCGGAGCGTACCGCAGGGCCTGCCAGCAAGTTTGTCGGCCTGTTGCTGGAAGACCGGGGCGTGTTGCGCAATCATCAGAAAGTCGTGGTCGAGAACGGTGGCGAAGGCGAAATCACCAGTGGCAGTTTTTCACCGACGCTGGGGCGTTCCATTGCGCTGGCACGTGTGCCGGCAAATACCGGTGACCACTGTCAGGTGGAAATTCGTGGCAAGCTTTTGGCGGCGCGGGTGGTCAAGCCACCGTTTGCGCGCAATGGCAAGACACAAATCGATCTGGGTTAATTCAAGTTAAACGCAGTCTTAAATTGAGGGTAGACCAATGGGTGATATGCCAGGGGATCTGAAATACAGCAAGAGTCATGAATGGTTGCGTGCCAACGACGACGGTAGCGTCACCATTGGCATCACCGACCACGCCCAGGAGCAGCTGGGCGATCTGGTGTATGTGGAAGTGCCTGAAAATGGTCGTGAACTGGAGCTGGAGGAAGCCTGCGCCGTAGTCGAGTCTGTCAAGGCCGCTTCAGATGTCTATGCACCGATTGCCGGTACCGTTGTGGAAGGCAACGAAGCGCTCGCAGATGCACCCGAAGCGGTAAACAATGATGCTTACGGCGAAGGCTGGTTGCTAAAAATGACACCCGCCGATGCCGATGCGCTGAGCGGTTTGATGGATGCCAGTGAATACCAGGCCTTTGTAGAGTCAGAGTAAGCCGATGCCATTTGTACCCCATACTGAACAGGATGTGCGCGAAATGCTCGACGCCATTGGTGTCGATGATATCGAAACCCTGTTCGATGAAATACCTGCAGAGCTGCGCTGTGGCACACTCGGCAATGTGCCCGAAGCACTCAGCGAACAGCAGATTACCCGTTTGATGAGTCAGCGTGCGGCTGAGGATGGACAGCCGTTGTGCTTTATCGGCGCCGGAGCCTACGAGCATCATATTCCCGCGGCTGTCTGGCAGATTGTTACGCGCGGTGAGTTTTACAGCGCCTATACGCCGTATCAGGCCGAGGCCAGTCAGGGCACTTTGCAGCTGATTTATGAATTCCAGAGCATGATGACGGCGCTGATGGCGATGGATGTTTCCAATGCATCGCTTTATGACGGCGCCTCGGCGCTGGCCGAAGCTGTATTGATGGCGGTACGCGGCAATCGCAAATCCAAATCGCGGCGTATCCTCATGCCGACCAATGTGCATCCGGCTTACCGCAAAACTACCCAGGCGATTGTTACCAACCAGCAGATCGAGCTGGTGGAGGTGCCGTTCGACAATGCCGGTGGACATACTGCCGTCGACAGCCTCAAGGCTTACGATGGCGAAGATATCACTGCAGTTGTGATTCAGCAGCCAAACTTCTTTGGTGTACTCGAAGAGGTTGACGCGATTACCGACTGGGCGCATGCGCATGGTGCGCTGGTGATTGCGGTTGTCAATCCCGTCGCCATGGCGTTACTCAAGCCGCCGGGGCAGTGGGGTGAGCAGGGTGCGGATATTGCGGTGGGCGAAGGGCAGCCGCTGGGTGTGCCGCTGTCATCCGGCGGGCCTTACTTCGGCTTCATGTGCGCCAAACAGGCCTATGTGCGGCAGATGCCCGGTCGTATTGTCGGTCGCACGGTCGACCGCGACGGTCGTACCGGTTATACATTGACCCTGCAGGCGCGCGAACAGCACATCCGTCGTTCCAAGGCGACGTCCAATATCTGTACCAACCAGGGCCTGCTGGTGACAGCCGCGACCATCCACATGGCGTTGATCGGTGGAGAGGGTTTGCGTCGTGTGGCACTGGCCTGTCACGCCAATGCCCGGGCGCTGGTTGGGAAGCTGACCAATGAACACGTGCAACCGCGTTTTAACCGGCCGTATTTTCACGAAGCGGTTATGAGTAGCAGTTTGTCCTGGCCGCGTTTGTTACGGCCGTTGTACGCCCACAACCTGCAGCCCGGTTACGAGCTGGTTGATGATTACCCGGAACTGGCTGACTGTCTGCTGGTGTGTGCCACCGAAACCAAGACTGAAGAAGATCTGAACCTGTATCAGGATCACCTGGCGCGCGTTATCGACAAGCAGACAACTGCCGGTTGCCCCGTACAGCCGAAAATGGCGTAAACCTGAATCGATCACCAAGGAGAGCGAACATGGCAACAATTACCCTGCATGGCAACGCAAGCAATACTAACGGTGAACTGCCTGCGGTCGGTTCCCAGGCACCTGATTTCAGCCTCGTGGATGGCGAGTTGAACGATGTGCGTTTGTCGAACTACGCCGGCAAGAAAAAGCTGCTGAACATTGTGCCCAGCCTGGACACTCCTGTTTGTGCTACCTCGACGAAGCAGTTCAATGAATCGGCTGCCGGGCGCGATGATGTGGTGATGCTGGTGATATCAGCTGATCTGCCATTTGCCCAGGGCCGCTTTTGCACTGCCGAAAGCGTAGACAAGGTTGTGCCATTGTCCATGATGCGTTCGCGCAACTTCGCCAAGGACTATGGCGTGTTGATTACGGATGGACCGCTTGCCGGTATTACCGGGCGCGCCGTAGTCGTGCTGGATGAGAACGACAAGGTGGTTTATACCGAGCTGGTTCCCGAAATAGCGCAGGAACCTGATTACGATGCTGCGCTGGCAGCTCTTTAACAGCTTGAAACGTTACTCCGGACGACTTTGAAGACAGTATAGTTATGTTGATATTTGAACAATCACGGCCTGGTCGACGCGCAACTGCACAGGCGCCGTTTGAAGAAGCCGCTATCGACGATTTGCCGGCTGCCATGTTGCGTGAAGACGTGCCTGCCTTGCCGGAGACATCGGAAATGCAGACCGTGCGTCACTACACGCGGCTGTCGCAGAAAAACTTTTCCATCGATACCCAGTTTTATCCACTGGGTTCCTGCACCATGAAGTACAACCCGCGGGCCTGTAACTCGCTGGCTATGTTGCCGGGATTTCTGGCGCGCCACCCGCTTGCGCCTGCCGAAGCCGGCCAGGGGGTGTTGGCCTGCCTGTATGAACTGCAGGAAATGTTGAAGGATGTCACAGGTATGAAAGCCGTATCCTTGACCCCTGCTGCCGGAGCGCAAGGCGAATTTGCCGGTGTGGCGATGATCCGCGCCTACCATGATGCCAACCAGGACACTGCGCGTAATGAAATCCTGGTGCCTGATGCTGCGCACGGTACCAATCCGGCCACGGCGACCATGTGTGGCTACAAAGTACGCGAGATACCGACCAATAAAGATGGTGATGTTGAAATCGAGGCTTTGCGCGCAGCGGTCGGTCCGCATACCGCAGGCATTATGCTCACCAACCCGTCAACGCTGGGTGTGTTCGAGCGCCGTATCAAGGAAATTGCCGGCATTGTGCATGATGCCGGTGGCCTGTTGTATTACGACGGTGCCAATCTCAATGCCATCCTTGGCAAGGTGCGTCCCGGTGATATGGGGTTCGATGTTATTCATATGAATCTGCATAAAACCTTTTCCACGCCACACGGTGGTGGTGGCCCGGGTGCCGGGCCGGTGGGCGTCAGCGAACGCCTCGAGCCTTTCCTGCCGCTGCCGCTGGTAGGGAAAGAGGGTGAGGACTATTGCTGGGTTACAGAAAAAGAACGGCCGCAGAGCATCGGCCGGCTGTCAGCCTTTATGGGCAATACAGGTGTCCTGCTGCGCGCTTACATTTATGCGCGCATGCTCGGCCGTGAAGGTATGCATCGGGTCGCGGAATACGCCACGTTGAATGCCAACTACCTGATGAAGCGCCTGGAGGACGTGGGTTTTGACCTCGGCTATCCCCAGCGACGCGCCACACATGAGTTCATTGTCACCCTGAAGCGCCAGGCCAGAGAGCAGGGTGTAACCGCCATGGATTTTGCCAAACGCCTGCTGGATTTCGGGTATCATGCGCCGACAACCTATTTTCCTTTGCTGGTGCCTGAATGCTTTTTGATCGAGCCAACCGAATCCGAAGCGCGCGAAGAACTGGATGGCTTTGTCGAAGCCATGCGGAAGATTCAGGAAGAAGCGGAAACCAACCCGGATTTGCTCCACGAAGCGCCACATACCCTGCCGGTACGCCGGCTCGACGAGGTGCGCGCTGCGCGCGAGCTGGACGTTCGCTGGAGTGGCGACCACAGCTGAGCCGCTACCATGGCTGATGCAGGTAACACCGGCATCAAACGTATTGTCCGCGCTGCGGGATTTTCTTATAAAGGCTTTGTCGCTTGCTTCAGGCACGAGGCGGCCTTCCGTCAGGAAATGGCGCTTTCCGTGCTGCTGATACCGCTGGCCTTCTGGCTTGGCAATAACACCCTGGAACGCGCTGTCATGATCGGAGTCTGGTTGATCGTGCCGACAGTGGAAATGCTAAACTCCGCTATCGAAGCGGTGGTAGACCGTATCAGCGATGAGCAACACCCGCTGGCCGGACGCGCCAAGGATCTGGGGTCAGCAGCTGTTTTTCTGTCATTTACCAACGCCGTCGTGGTCTGGGCGATTCTGCTTTCAGGCTAGTCGAGTATGCTTGTTAGCAATTACAACAACAGTTATCCGGAGACACTATGTCAGCACTGATTTGCGGTTCATTCGCGTACGACACCATTATGGTGTTCCAGGATCACTTCAAGAACCATATCCTGCCGGACAAGGTGCATATCCTGAATGTGGCTTTTCATGTGCCGGAACTGCGCCGCGAATTCGGTGGTTGCGCCGCTAATATCGCTTTCAATCTGAAGATGCTGGGTGGCGAGCCTTTACCCATGGGGACGGTGGGCAAGGATTTCCCGCCCTATGCAGAGTGGATGATGCAGCACGGCATTTCACAGACGCATATCAAGACGATTCATTCCGCTTACACGGCGCAGGCTTTTATTACCACTGACCAGGATGACAATCAGATCACCGCTTTTCACCCCGGCGCCATGGACTTTGCGCACGAGGTCACGGTAAGCGAGGCCAAGGGCGTCAAGATCGGTATCGTTTCACCGGATGGCCGGCAGGGCATGATCGACCATGCCGAGCAGTTCATGGAAGCTGGCATACCTTTTATTTTTGATCCCGGACAGGCCATACCGCTGTTCACCGGTGATGACTTCAAACGCTTTATCGAACAGGCGACCTGGGTGTGCGTGAATGACTACGAATCACAATTGCTTCAGGACCGTACCGGCTGGTCGCCCCACGAGATTGCTGGAAAGGTTGAGGCATTGATCGTGACGCGGGGTGGCGAGGGTTCGCATATCTATCTCGGTGACAAGCGACTGGATATCCCGGCCGCTCCGGTCAGCGGCATTGTTGACCCGACTGGCTGTGGAGACGCGTTTCGTGGCGGCCTGCTGTACGGCATGATGAACAGTCTGGACTGGCATATTACCGGGCGGATTGCAGCGCTCATGGGTGCCATCAAGATAGAACAGCACGGCACCCAGAACCACAGCTTTACGCTGGATGAATTTCGCCAGCGTTACCAGGTTGCATTCGGTGAAGCCCTCACTGCACTATGAATGAAGCGGATGCCTTACAGTACAAGAACGCTGTAAGACAAACCTTCGATGGACTGGCTTCCAGTTACGATAATCCGTCAACACGGTTTTTCCCCTTCAGTGCCGACCGGCTGGTGTCTTTTGTCAAACCGCGTCCGGGCGGCAAGGTGCTGGATGTGGCCACCGGCACCGCGGCAGTGGCGGTAGCCTTTGCGCAGGCGGTTGGACCGCAGGGCAGGGTATCGGGCGTCGATTTTTCCAATGCCATGCTCGGCAAGGCCGAGGCCAATATCCGCAAGATGGCGCTCGATAATATCGACCTGCATGAAATGGATGCCCAGAAGCTGGATTTCAAATCCGGCTACTTTCACTACGTGGTCTGTTCCTATGGCCTGTTTTTCATGCCCGATATGCAGGCTGCGCTGAGTGACTGGGTGCGCGTATTGCGTCCCGGCGGCAAGCTGGCATTCACCAGTTTTGAAGAAACAGCCTTCCAGCCGATGCTGAATCATTTCATTGAATGTCTGCAGGCATTTGCTGTGCAGTTGCCCGAAGGGCCGTTTGGAAGCCGGCGCATCAGCTCAATCGAACACTGTCGTGAGTTACTCGACGAGGCGGGTCTGGAAGCGCTGCAAACCGAGATTATCCAGGTCGGCTATCACCTGCCGGATGAGAACGCCTGGTGGGAGGTTGTGCTGAGTACAGGCATGCGCGCTTTCTACGAGCAGGTGCCCGAAGACCAGCGGGAGGCGTTCCGGAAACAACATCTGGATTTCGTTGCGCAACAAAAGACCGGCGATGGCCTGTGGATGGATGTGCAGACCCGGTTTGCCTCAGGCTGCAAACCGGGCTAGTGGACCTTGACCTGCACCGGTATCCATTTCCCCTTGATGCTATTCAGTGTGCCGTCGGCCTTGATTGACTCCAGCGCCTGATTGAGGGCGTTGGCGAGAGCACCATCCTCGCGGCGTACTGCCCAGGCCAGAAATTCATCCGTCAGCGGGCGGTAGAGGCCCATCAGTCCTTTCTTCTCGGTAGCGAAGTTGGCGGTCAGTCGCCAGATGGTTGGTGCATCGTGAATAAAAATATCGATCTGCTTGTTGCTCAATGCATCGGTGCCGGCATCAATACTGTCAAAGCGAACGACATGGGCGTTGGGTAGATCCTCGTCGACAAACTGTTCGCCCGTAGTGCCCTTCTTGACGCCGATCTTCTTGCCCTTTTTGAGCAGGGTCTGCGGCTGGCTCCATTCCACCAGATCATCAATGCGGATGATGCCCATCTGGCCGATTTCCATGTAAGGATCAGTGAACAATACCTTACGACTGCGTTCCTCGGTGATCGACAGGCCGGACATGATGACGTCGATCTTGCCGCTGTTAAGTGCCGGTATCAGTTCATCAAGCGGAATTTCTACCAGGCTGGTTTTAACTTTCAGGCGCGCGCTTACAACCTCAGCCAGAGCGATCTCCATGCCTGCAAGTTTGCCATCCTGGTGGAAGGACAGCGGCGGATAGCTGCCGGAGGTGCCAATGCGAAGTGTCTGTGGCAGACCCGAATCGGAGGCCGTGGCTACCTGTAAGCCGGCGAGTAGTATGAAAGCAAGAAAAACGCGGCGTAGCAGCATAGCAGGCATCCCTGTGGTGTGTAGATGCCTTGCAGTGTGCCAGATGGATTAACGGCTGTCATGCGACTGGTTCGGTGATACCCGGCAGGTTGAACCTCCCGGAGCCCGGCCGCGCACAAGCGGGGCCGGGCAGAGTTGATTGGCAGTTACTTTGCAGGAAGCGGGATTGGTTTCAGCTTGAGCTCGGAATCAACTGCCGGCACAAAGCCATACTTGGCATAAATTGCCTGTGCCTCTCCAGTGCCCAGGTATGCCATATAGCGCATGGCGTTATAGGGGTTACGACCTGTTGACAGCGTCCCAATAGCGTAGCCGACCTTGTCGGCCATGTTGTACGGGGCCGGGATGGCAACACCTTCAACGCCACGGTCTTCCGCCTGTGCATGAATGACCTCGGTGGTCCAGACGATGCCGACGTCGGCCTCACCGTTCTCGATGCGGTGCGGGGTTTCACGGTGGTGCCGCTCGGTAAACCAGGTCTTGTCTTTTACTGCCCAGCAGCCCTTGCATTTTTTTCCGCCAGTGACCTTGTCATACAGGCCAAGCGACTTGAGCATCTCTGATCCATAAAACTTGAAGATGCCCTCGGTCAGCGGGTTGGGGTGCGACTGCACCAGGTCGTCGCGTCCCAGGTCTTCCGGACCCTTGATACCCTTGGGATTGCCTTTCGCGACCATCAGTTCGAGCTTGTTGCGGGTGTAGATCATGTAGTCCGACATGATTTGCTTGCTCTTGAGCTTTTTCAGGTGGCCAAGATTGACGCTCGCAAACAGATCCGGGTTGGTAGCGGTATTTTTCCCGTCAATTTCACCTTGCTTAAGGATCTGGTTTTTCAGGATTTGCCCGGGTGGAATGGTTTCAACGTAGATACTCTTGATATCCGGATTCTTGCCCTGGAAGTCGCGGATCACTTCTTCCATGGCCATGAACTGGTTGCCGGCCAGATACATCACCAGGTCGGCGCTATAAGAATCCTCTATTTGCCCGTAACTTATGTTGCCATCGCTGTGAAAAGTGCGGTAATCGTTGCTGTGACCGGCATCTTCGGCAGCCTGGGTTACGTTGAACGAGGAGGCCGCCAGTAGAGCAGCGGCGAACAGTGACTTGGTGTATTTCATCTCTTCCGACCTCTTTGGTTCGAATATTGTGGCCCGTAAAGGGGGTTAGGGTGTGGATGCAGCGGTGTTGAAGATTATTCCCGGCCAGTTGGGTCCGGGAACGCAGGTGTGTCTGCGGCTGATCCCCCATCTCTCTGGATTAAAGCACAATAGCTTCGGTATAGGGGGCAAGGGTGCGGGACAGCCGGACGTGATTCGATGCTGGCTTTTTTGCAGCAAAAGCATTCTGTTTACCAAAGATACATACTCGACTTCTTGTTCAAAATCCGCAGCTCAAAACACTCGGAACAACCAGTGTAAGCAATGCCATAACAGACATGCAATGGCAACAAATGCTCTTCTCTGGGGTGACAAAAACGGGCAGACGGGGCTTTTGTCCACTGGATGAGTCTTTGAGCTCTTTCCGCTTCATTAATATCCGGGTTACAACAGGTCGCCAGCAACCAGTCCTCAAAAGATTCATTCATCGCTTTCGATGCGCTGGTTTCCGGCGCAAAAAAAGCCTTCATGTTGTGGAAGGAAAAGCCCGAGCCAATGACGAGTAAATTCTCATAGTCCAGATTTTGAAGAGTCTGGCCTATCTTCAGGTGCTCAGCAGGATTGAGGCTGTTAACGACAGACAACTGAACACACGGAATATCAGCATCCGGGTACATAATTTTTAGCGGCACAAACAGGCCATGATCAAAGCCTCGCTGATCATCGAGTTTGGATGCAATACCTGCGTTTTCCAGTAGATTGTAAATCCGGCTGGCCAGCAATGGTTCTCCCGGGCAGGGATATTTAATATTGTAAGATTCTTCTGGAAATCCGTAATAATCGTAAATAAGCGAAGGATTTGCTCCCGAAGTGATGGCGGGTATGTTTTCTTCCCAATGCGCGCTTACTACAATGATGGCCGATGGTTTTTTTATACCAGCTGCAATTCCTTGCAGACAATCAACCATCTCTTTATGCCCTTCATCTCCAAGAAGGGGCATGGGTCCTCCACCATGAGACAAAAATAATACGCGAGGTTTATTTGTCACCGAGTCTCCTTGCCGGGTCGATACTAACGATTGGCCTCAGCCGATGCCTGAGGAGTGAATGCGACGAAGGCGGTCGGCCGGAGTGATTGGTTATGTGTAGTTGGATGATGCACGGAATGATTGTCCCATTAGTTTGTAGAAATACAAAAGATATCCAACTTCCAAAAGGTACATCACAATATCCACTACTGCTGAACCAGAGTCCTTTCCTCGTAAAATACCAGAAATAATCAAGGTAGCGACTACGAATGCAACCAGAACCACAAGAGTTGCCTTGATGCTCACAGGAAGACTTAAACAGCAAAACCTTTTAAAAAACTCTGCACCATCACCTTTATTGTTTATTTGAAAGAGCCAGATAAGGCCGTAATAATTTATTGCAGCCATGCTGATGAACGTAGCAACCAGACTTAGCCATTCATATTGTTGGGCAGGGACCGTTAATATTGGAAACACATAGGCCGAATTAAATATTATTAAGAAAATAATAAAATGCCTTAACGCCAGATAGTCACTAACACTTTTATCAGACAGCTTTTCAGCCAACTCAGAAGAATTTAAAAAATAAATATCCCTTGGCATAATTTGTATTACTCATAACTATGATTGGACAGAGTGTGTACATGAACAAACATTTTCGTGGAGACTATATATTTAAATACAGAAACTATAAACGTAACGAAATCCCTGCTGTTGTAGCCTGACGCTTAATTCGCTTGTGCGTGGTTCGGATGATGTCCGGGGATTAGACCGTAGTGCTGTTTAGCTGGCCGATGTCAGTGATCGGGGGCTGGCAACTCATGCCGGTACAGAGGTAAGCGATTCCACCTTGTGCGGGTTTGCGTTCACTCAGCAGGCCGGGGAGGTCGTTGCAGTTGTCCGGGATGGCAAACACCATCTGGCGGGGCTGGTAGTCCTTGCCGAGTGCATCCTGCCAGTCTCGCAGTATCTGGTCGCCGCGAATGATGATGGTCGTGACCGGGTTGAGGTATTCCTCCAGTGCCAGTAACAGGCCGGTGTGTCCATAGGGGCTTTGTTGCATGGCATTCGAGGCGGCTTTAAGGGTGTTTTCTGCGGCATCCAGGTAGCGGGTTTCGCCGAGTATGTGACCGAGGCGGCTGAACACCTTGGCGGCGATGGCGTTGCCTGCGGGCAGGGCGTCGTCGTTCAGGGGTTTGGGGCGCTGGATGAGGGTTTCGTGATCGTCGGCGGTGAAGTAGAAGCCGCCGTCAGGCGCGGCAAAGTGTTCGAGCACCACGTCAGCCAGCTGCAGTGCAAAGGCCATGTCTTCGCTGTCCCAGCGTAGTTGCAGCAGTTCCAGGATAGCGTCGATCAGAAATACATAGTCATCGAGGTAGGCGGACAGGTGGGCGTGGCCATCCTTGCAAGTCGCGTACAGACGTTCCTTGTGCCACATCTGTTGACGGATAAAGTGCAGGCCCTGTTCGGCGGATGTCTGCAAACGCGCTGCATCGAAAGCACGCGCGGCCTGCGCCAGACCTTTGATCATGAGGGCGTTCCACGATACCAGGACCTTGTCATCGCGGCCGGGACGGATGCGTTGTTCGCGTGCGTTAAACAGCGTTTCGCGTGCTTTGAGCAGGCGTGCTTCGACTTCAGCGGCGGGTACGCCGAGTTTGTCGCTGATGGTTTCTATACTGCGGTAGACGTGCGGGTTCCATTGACCTTCGAAATTGGCGGGCTGATCGAAACCATAGCGCGGGGCGAACGCCTGGTATTCGTTTTCGGTGAGCAGTGCCTTTACTTCCTCCTGTGTCCAGACGTAAAACTTGCCTTCCTCGCCTTCGCTGTCGGCGTCCAGGCTGGAGTAATAGCCGCCCTCGGGAGATTGCATTTCGCGCAGCACCCAGTCGGCGGTTTGCCGGACGATGCGTTCGTACAACGGGTTCCCGGTGGCCAGCCAGGCTTCGGTGTACAGCGACAGCAGGGGGCCGTTGTCATAGAGCATTTTTTCAAAGTGGGGGATCATCCACTTTTCATCCACCGAATAGCGGCAGAAGCCGCCGCCGATCTGGTCGTTCATGCCGCCCAGCGCCATGCGCTCCAGCGTGTAGAGTGCCATGTGCATGGCCTGTGCATCATCGCGGCTGCCGGCCCAGTGGCGCAGCAGGCGTTCCAGGCTGGTGGGGTGTGGGAACTTGGGGGCCTTGCCGAAGCCGCCGTAGACCTCATCGAACTGCTGCTGTAATTGCTGGCGGGCGACATCCAGCGGCATGGCGGTCAATTCGGCGCCGTCTCCGGCCTTGTTTTCATCCATGCTGCTGATGAAGTCCATCAGCGATGTATTCTGTTTTTTCACCTCGTCGCGGCGGTCGCGGTAAACCCCCGCAATCTGCCGGCACAGGCTGCTGAAAGCCGGCATGCCGTGGCGCTCCCTGTCGGGGAAGTAGGTGCCGCCAAAAAACGGGATCTGTTCATCTGGTGTCAGGAACATGGTCAACGGCCAGCCGCCGGCGCGTTGCGCGAGCAGCGAGTGGGCGGTCTGGTAGATTTTGTCGATATCCGGGCGCTCTTCGCGGTCGACTTTGATATTGACGAAGAGTTCGTTCATGACTGCGGCAGTGTCGGGATCTTCAAACGATTCATGCGCCATGACATGGCACCAGTGGCAAGCCGAGTAACCCACGGAGAGCAGAATCGGCTTGTTTTCAAGCCGCGCCTTCTCCAGTGCCTCGGGTCCCCAGGGATACCAGTCAACGGGGTTGCTGGCGTGCTGTAGCAGGTATGGACTGGTCTCGTTGGCGAGGTGGTTGGTATAGTTGGTCATAGGCGTAGCTGAATGAATGGGGGCGGCGCATCAATATAGCCGATTAAAGCTGCCCTGTCGTTTGCCTTATCCTGAAAAAATTGAGGGGATTCATGGAGTTTTCCATCGTAGTGCCAGTGTACAACGAGGCTGGCAATATTCGCCCGCTGGTGGAGGAGATCTGCACGGCTCTGGCTGGCCGTGACGGCTGGGAATTGCTCTATGTTAATGATGGCAGCGATGACGGCACCCGTGGCGAGTTGTACCAGGCGCAGGCGGATTACCCCGGGCTGCGCGTTTTGCAGCATTCGCAGCGCAGCGGCCAGAGTAGTGCGCTGCTCACCGGGGTTCGCGCTGCCCGTGCACCCTGGATCATCACCCTGGATGGCGACGGTCAGAATGACCCCGCAGACATTCCACTGTTGATTGATCGTCTGGCCATGGAGAACGCATCGCCTACCGGAATTATGCTCGCCGGGCATCGAACCCGTCGTCGGGACAACTTGCTCAAGCGCCTGTCGTCGCGGGTTGCCAACGCGGTGCGCAGCTGCTTGCTGAAAGATGCCACCCCGGATACCGGATGCGGTTTGAAGCTGTTTCCCCGCGCGTTGTTTCTGGCGCTGCCGGCGTTTGATCACATGCACCGTTTTTTGCCTGCATTGATGCAGCGCCAGGGGGCGCACGTGTTGTCGGTGCCGGTGCGGCATCGGTCGCGTGAGCGTGGTGTTTCCAAGTACGGCGTACATAACCGGTTATGGGTTGGGCTGGTCGATATGGCCGGCGTGTTGTGGCTTCAGCATCGGCGCCTGGGTCGAGGCGCTGCGCCTGACGGTTGGTGTGCGCAGATCTGTGACGGGTTCGGTGTGAGCTGGCTGCAGCGCCGCCCCTGTGTCGTGAATGCGAAAGAGGAGTCGCTCCATGTTTGATCAACCGGTAGGTTGGCTGTTACTGGGGTTTGCCGGGCAGGCGCTGTTCTCGGCACGCTTTCTGGTGCAGTGGATTTCCAGCGAGCGACGCAAGCAGTCGTTCATTCCCATTGCCTTCTGGTATTTCAGCCTGGCCGGGGGTGCGACGCTGTTTGCCTATGCACTGCATATTGGCGATCCGGTGTTCATTCTCGGGCAGTCCATGGGGGTCTTGATCTACAGTCGCAATCTGTATTTCATCCATAAAGAACGTCGGCAGCTGGCGGCGGCAGAGTAAACGAACCTGTTGCATGGCTGTGTCTGAAACCCGCACCGGCTGGCCACTGCTGATCGGCAGTGCAGTGATACTCGCGGCACTGCAGCTATGGCTGCGTCCGTTACTCCCGGTTGACGAAACACGTTACCTCAGTGTCGCCTGGGAGATGTGGTGGCGCGGTGATTTTCTGGTGCCGTACCTCAACGGCGAAGCCTACCATCATAAACCGCCGTTACTATTCTGGATGATCCACAGTTTGTGGGCTGCAGTTGGCGTGTCCGAGCTGGCGGCGCGTTTACTTCCGGTGGGGTTGAGTCTGGTCGCGTTGTGGTGGTCGGCACTCCTCGCCGGACGCATTTGGCCGGCACAATCAGAACAGATCCGGCCGCTGGTGCCCTGGCTGCTGTTCGGTGGCGTGTTCTGGATAAATTTTTTCAGTCTGGTGCAGTTCGACCTGCTGCTGGTGCTGGCGGCACTGGGTGCCTGGCTGGGTGTGTGGCGCAGCCGCGAGCAGGCATTGACCGGCTGGGTCATGGTGGCGTTGGGGATCGGGCTGGGTGTGCTGTCCAAGGGACCGGTTATCCTGTTGCCTGTGCTGCCGGCTGTGTTGTTTGCGCGCTGGTGGATGCTTGACGCGCCAGCTAGCTGGCTACGCTGGTATGTTGGTGCCGGGCTGGCGGTACTGGCAGGTGCGGCCTTGGCGCTGGCCTGGGCGGTGCCCGCAGGAATGGCCGGTGGCGAAACGTATCAGCAGGCGATTTTCTGGGGGCAGTCAGCCGGGCGCATGGTGCGGTCGTTTGCTCACCAGGCGCCCTGGTGGAGTTACCTGCTGTGGCTGCCGCTGATGTGGCTGCCGTGGCTGTTGTGGCCACCTGTGTGGCGGGCAATGAAGCAATTGCGGCTGGATGATGAGGGCGTCCGCTTTTGCCTGGCCGTGCTGGTGCCGGCGCTGTTGCTGTTCAGTACAATCAGTGGCAAGCAGGGTAAGTATCTGTTGCCACTGTTCCCGCTGATTGCGTTGCTGATGGCGCGGGCACTGGCGGCATACGCTGACCAGGATACGCGCTACCGGCTATGGCTTGCCGGTGGCCTGCTGGCGGTAACGGGACTGGTGCTCACCCTGTTGCCCTGGTGGCCGGGTGGTCCCGACTGGTTTGCTCAGGTGCAGTTGCTGTGGGGGCCGGCATTGCTGCTATGGTCGCTGTTGTGGTTTCGTTTGCGGTTGCCGCTGGTGGCGGCCGTGCGCGGGCTGGTTATGGCTGTCTGGCTGGGTATGGCCACGGTTTACCTGGGCGTGGTGGACTTGATGGCGCCGCGTTACCAGCTGCAGCCAGTCAGTGAACAGCTGGCTGAAATTCAGCGTGGTGGCGATGCGCTGGCGTGGTTGGGGAAGTATCATGGCCAGTTTCAATTTCTCGGCAGGCTGACATCGCCCGTCGAGCCGTTGCAGTACGCACCGGCGTTGCGTGAGTGGCTGATGGCGCACCCGCAGGGTTACCTGCTGGTGAACTATCCGAGCGCGCAGCCGGCGGTGCCCGGTGATTTGACGGTCTGGCCCTACCGCAGTGGTGCGCTGGTGCTCTGGCCGGCTCAGCGTCTGCTTAATCTGCCCGATCAGCTCGACGCCCTGCCGGGGAACGCGTAAGCTTCACCCCTGTTTTTTCAGGTAGCCGCAGTTCATGAACACCGAATCAGTTTCCGAGCCACTTGCCCCCCTGCGTTTGAAAAAAAACGAAGAGCGTCGTCTGCGCGCCGGGCATGTCTGGGTCTACAGTAATGAAGTCGATACCGCCGCTACGCCGCTGAAGGCGTTTGCTGCAGGCCAGCAGGTGCAGTTGCTGGCGCACTCCGGCAAACCGCTGGGCAATGCCTATGTCAACCCGAACTCGCTCATTTGCGCACGTCTGGTAAGCAGGGATCCGCGACATCTGCTGGACCGTTCCCTGATAGTGCACCGTCTCAATGTCGCGCTGGCATTGCGCGAGCAGTTGTTCGATGCGCCTTTCTACCGGTTGGTGTATGGAGAGGCTGACCAGCTGCCTGGCCTGGTGATCGATCGCTACGACACTGTCTGTGTTGTGCAGTGCACCACAGCAGGTATGGAGGCGGTGAAAGACGAGGTGCTGGCGGCAGTTGAGAAAGTCATCAAGCCGACCGGGATCCTGTGGCGTGCGGACAGTCCGATGCGCAAGCTTGAAGGGTTGGAAAGCTACCGCGAAGAACACGGTGAAATTCCCGGGAACTGTGAAGTGATTGAACACGGCGTGCGCTTCTCGGTGTCTTTGCTGGAGGGGCAAAAGACCGGCTGGTTCTATGACCATCGCATGAACCGCGAACGCTTGCGCAATTATGTGGCCGGCAAGCGGGTGCTGGACGTTTTCAGTTACGTCGGTGCCTGGGGTATACAGGCTGCGGCTGCAGGTGCGGCCGATGTGATGTGTGTGGATGCTTCAGAGGCGGCTATCGACAGGATACACGCTAACGCAGAGGCTAACGGACTGGGTGACAAGGTGGCTACTGTGCAGGGTGACGCCTTCGAAGTGCTCAGCCAGATGCGTATAGAGCAGGAGCGTTTCGATGTTGTGGTGCTGGATCCGCCGGCCTTTATTAAGCGTAAAAAAGATATGAAAGCCGGTGAGCAGGCCTACCACCGCATCAACCAGCTGGGCATGCAGGTACTGTCAAAGGATGGTGTGCTGATATCGGCGTCCTGTTCCCAGAGTCTCGAAGAGAGCCGGATGCAGAAGATTCTGTTGCAGTCGTCTCGTCATCTTGACCGCAGTCTGCAGATACTTGAACGCGGTCAGCAGGGGCCGGACCACCCGGTACACCCGGCTATCCCGGAGACGCGCTATTTGAAAGCCTTCTTTTGTCGCGTATTGCCGAGTTAACCGGGTCTGGGCATGTTGACCTATCCTGACATCAGTCCGGTTGCCGTTGATTTTGGGCCGGTTGCTATTCACTGGTACGGACTGACATACCTGTTTGGTTTTATCGCCGTGTGGTGGCTGGGTAATCTGCGCGCGCGCCGTCCCGACTCCGGCTGGACACCGGAAGAAGTCGCCGACATGCTGTTTTACGGGGCGCTGGGTGTGATCCTCGGTGGTCGTGTCGGCTATATCCTGTTTTATAACTTTGACCTGTTCATCGATGACCCGCTGATGCTGTTCCGTATCTGGCAAGGCGGAATGTCATTTCATGGTGGCATGCTTGGGGTGTTCGTGGCCATGTGGGTGTTTGGCCGCAAGACCGGGCGCACCTTTTTTCAAGTGACCGATTTCATGGCACCGTTTGTGCCTGTTGGTCTTGGTGCCGGGCGTATTGGCAATTTTATCAACGGTGAGTTGTGGGGCCGGCCCACTGAACTGCCATGGGGCATGGTGTTCCCCTTCGTCGATCAACAGGCGCGTCACCCTTCCATGCTGTACGAGGCGTTACTTGAAGGTCTGGTGCTGTTTATTATTCTCTGGGTGTACTCGTCAAAGGCGCGGCCACTACGTGCGGTCTCCGGTATGTTTATGTTGTTTTATGGCTTGTTCCGTTTCGGCGTTGAGTTCGTGCGTCAGCCGGATGCGCACCTGGGGTTTATCGCATTTGACTGGTTGACCATGGGGCATGTGTTATCTGCCCCTATGGTTTTATACGGTATTTATTTGCTGGTGTTTGCTTACCGGCAG
>JBHPFC010000021.1:0-39782 GCA_042576405.1 Pseudomonadota bacterium
GATTTCGCACGTGCATTTGGTGTTGGTGATGGTGGGCTGGACAAGCTGCGCGAAGAAATCACCAACAACATGCAGCGTGAGCTGGACGCAGCCATTAAATCCAGCGTCAAGAAGCAGGTATTCGAAGCGCTGCTTGAAAAGGCAGATCTGGACGTGCCAACTTCGCTGATTGACAGTGAGATTGACGCCCTGATCAAGAAGGACGAGGCGGATGCCGATGCAGTGGCTGACCGGGGGCGCTATGAAGAAGAGGCACGCCGCCGTGTTTCGCTGGGGTTGTTGATTGCCGATATTATTCAGCGCAACCAGTTGCAGGTTGATCCGGAAAAGGTCCGCGAAACTATCGAAAATCTCGCGCAATCTTATGAGAAGCCGGATGAGGTTGTGCAGTGGTATTACAGCAATCAGGAAATGCTGGCTGGAATCCAGACCCTGATTATGGAAGACACGGTTGTGGAATGGGTGGCTGGACAGGCAAAAGTCACTGAAAAAACAACCACTTTTGACGAGATCATGCAGGCCTGAGGTTGGCCCGCCGACGTAAAGGAAAGCATTGAATGTCAAATAGCATGAATAATGGTGGAGCCGGGAATATCCAGGCGTTGAACCTGGTACCCATGGTGATTGAGCAGACCGCGCGTGGCGAACGTGCTTACGATATATATTCGCGGTTGCTTAAGGAGCGCGTGGTATTTGCCGTGGGCCCTGTGGAAGACTACATGGCGAATGTGATTGTCGCACAGTTACTGTTTCTGGAATCGGAAAACCCGGACAAGGATATACATCTGTATATTAATTCCCCTGGCGGATCAGTGACCGCAGGTCTGGCCATTTATGACACCATGCAGTTTATCAAGGCTGACGTGAGTACCATGTGTATCGGGCAGGCAGCCAGCATGGGCGCGATATTGCTAACCGGTGGCGCCAAGGGCAAGCGCTACTGTTTGCCACATTCGCGCATGATGATCCACCAGCCGCTGGGCGGTTTCCAGGGGCAGGCCACGGATATCGATATCCACGCCAAGGAGATTCTGTTGGTACGTGAGCGCCTCAACCAAATTCTTGCTGACCATACCGGTCAGCCTATGGACAAGATCCAGAATGACACCGACCGCGATAATTTCCTGGGCGCGGAGCAGTCGATTGAGTACGGTTTGATCGATGAAATCCTGTCTTCCCGTCAAGTGGACGCAGAATAAGCCGTAAAAACCGTTGATTGCGCCCGGAAACACTTGTCAGGCCGGGTTTGACGGTGTTGAATAGGGGCTGGTTGGTTACTCGGCAGTTTGAGTGTTCAGACGATCACGGATCTGCCGATCAATAGAGACATATGGAAGCCAATGGACCGCAGGTCGGGGACATCGCATGAGTAATGAACGAAACGGAAAAGGCGACGACGGAAAACTGCTGTATTGCTCGTTTTGCGGCAAGAGTCAGCATGAAGTACGTAAGCTGATCGCCGGCCCGTCAGTTTTCATCTGCGACGAGTGTGTCGAACTCTGTAATGACATCATCCGCGAGGAGATGCAGGAGAAAACGAGCACCGGCAGCAGCAAGTTGCCCAAACCGCAGGAAATCAATGAAGTCCTGGACGAGTATGTCATTGGACAGAAGAGCGCCAAGAAGGTGCTTTCGGTGGCTGTGTACAACCACTACAAGCGTCTGGAGGCTGGTCAAAAGAAAGACGAGGTCGAGCTTTCCAAGAGTAACATCCTGCTTATTGGTCCGACCGGTTCAGGCAAGACGCTGCTCGCAGAAACACTTGCGCGCCTCCTGAACGTACCCTTTACCATCGCCGATGCCACCACGCTCACGGAAGCGGGTTATGTCGGTGAGGATGTCGAGAATATCATCCAGAAGCTCTTGCAGAAGTGTGATTACGATGTCGACAAGGCGCAGACCGGCATCGTTTACATTGACGAAATCGACAAAATATCACGTAAGTCGGACAATCCGTCCATTACCCGCGATGTGTCGGGTGAGGGCGTTCAGCAGGCTCTACTGAAACTCATTGAGGGCACGGTTGCATCGGTGCCGCCACAGGGTGGGCGTAAACATCCGCAGCAGGAGTTCCTGCAGGTTGATACTGCCAATATTTTGTTCATTGTCGGTGGCGCGTTTGCGGGACTGGAAAAAATTATCAAGGGTCGTTCCGAGAAGGGTGGCATTGGTTTCTCAGCCGAGGTCAAGGCCAAGGACGAAGAGGTTAATGTTGGCGAAATTCTGTATGACGTAGAGCCTGAAGACCTGATCAAGTTTGGTCTGATACCGGAATTTGTAGGCCGTTTGCCAGTGGTTGCTACCCTGGAAGAGCTCGACGAAGATGCACTGGTCAGCATTCTCACCGAGCCCAAGAACGCGCTCACCAAGCAGTACGCCAAGCTGTTTGATATGGAAGGTGCCGAAATCGAATTCCGTGAAGAAGCTTTACGTGCCATTGCACGCAAAGCCATGGCGCGCAAAACCGGTGCCCGTGGCCTGCGTACCATAATGGAACACGTGCTGCTGGACACCATGTACGACCTGCCTTCGATGGACAACGTCCATAAAGTCGTGGTCGACGAGCGTGCCATAGATGGCGAATCCGAGCCTTACCTGGTCTACGACTCGGAACAGGAACAGCTTGCTGCGTCAGATTGACACCGCCTCCAACCGTTATAATCTAACCGCGCCCGGCGCCAGTATTGGTGGCCGGGTATTCGTTTCTATGGCCTGAAAAGGGCTATACTGCAAGAAGATTGTCAATTAATTGCTTTAAGGTGATAGTTTCAGATAGGACGTGGCTTGGTTCTTGCAAAACCATTAGGCAGGAGGCAAAACCGTCATTGAAATGTCGAGCGGTTGCCCCCATATCAACCAGTCCGGGAGCAGCCTAAGGCGCGAAGACTCCCCGATCAGAACCGGATACGAGGTACTCTCCGATGGAGAAGAACGAAAATACCCCAGAAGAAAATGAAAGCGCGTCATCTGTAGTCCCTGTTCTCCCACTTCGCGATGTGGTGGTTTACCCGCACATGGTTATCCCGTTGTTTGTTGGACGGGAGAAATCTATCCGTGCTCTTGAGGGCGCGATGGATGATGACAAGCGTATTCTGCTGGTGGCGCAGAAAAGCGCTGAAGTGGATGACCCACAGGTTGAAGATATTCACGAAATTGGAACGCTGTCGACTATTCTACAATTGCTCAAGCTACCTGATGGTACCGTGAAGGTACTGGTTGAAGGTGCTGAGCGTGCCAGCGTTGTCCAGTTTGAAACGACTGACGAATTCTTTTCCGCTCGCATTGAGCCCAAGGGTGATGCTGAGCATACCGGTGAGCGCGAAGTTGACGTTTTGATGCGTTCACTGCTGACCTTGTTTGATCAGTACGTGAAGCTCAACAAAAAAGTGCCGCCGGAAATTCTGACATCTTTGTCCGGTATCGATGAGCCTGGCCGTCTTGCGGACACCATTGCTGCACATATGGCGCTCAAGCTGGACGAAAAACAGCGTATCCTGGAAATCGAAAGTGTGCGCGAGCGTCTCGAACACCTGATGGGTATTATCGAGGGCGAAATTGATGTGCTGCAGATCGAGAAGCGTATTCGCGGGCGCGTCAAACAGCAGATGGAGAAGAGCCAGCGCGAGTATTACCTCAACGAACAGATGAAGGCTATCCAGAAAGAACTGGGTGACATGGATGATGTGCCCAACGAAACGGATGAGCTGCAGGAAAAAATTGAAAAGGCCGGTATGAGCAAGGAGGCCAAGACCAAGGCCACGGCTGAACTGAATAAACTGAAGATGATGTCACCGATGTCTGCCGAGGCGACCGTGGTGCGTAACTACATTGACTGGCTGGTCAGTGCACCCTGGAAGAAACGTACCAAGATCCGGCATGATCTGGCGCGGGCGCAAACCGTGCTGGACGAAGACCATTACGGTCTCGACAAGGTCAAGGAACGTATCCTCGAATATCTCGCTGTGCAACAGCGTGTGCGTAAATTGAAAGGCCCGATTCTGTGTCTGGTGGGGCCTCCCGGTGTCGGTAAGACTTCGCTCGGACGCTCCATAGCGCGTGCCACCAATCGCAAGTTTACCCGCATGTCACTGGGTGGCGTTCGCGATGAAGCCGAGATTCGTGGTCACCGTCGTACCTATATCGGTTCTTTGCCGGGCAAGATTATTCAGAATCTGTCCAAGATTGGCGCGAGGAATCCATTGTTCCTGCTGGATGAGATCGACAAGATGTCCATGGACTTCCGTGGTGACCCTTCTTCGGCATTACTGGAAGTGCTTGATCCCGAGCAGAACTCGACCTTTGGTGATCACTATCTCGAAGTGGAATTTGACCTCTCGGATGTCATGTTCGTAGCAACATCGAACTCCCTGAATATCCCCGGGCCGTTACTGGACCGCATGGAAGTCATCCGCATTCCAGGTTATACGGAGGATGAGAAAGTTAATATTGCTACCCGCTACCTGTTGCCCAAGCAGATAAAAAATAGCGGACTCAAGGAAGGTGAACTTGTTATCAGTGACAAAGCCGTTCGCGATGCTGTGCGCTTCTATACGCGTGAAGCCGGCGTGCGTAATCTTGAACGTGAACTGGCCAAGGTCTGCCGCAAGGTGGTTAAAGAGTTGTTACTGGAAGGTGGCGAGGGCAAGATCTCGGTAACTCCACGCAATCTCGAGAAGTATCTTGGTGTTAAACGCTTCCGCTATGGGCGTGCTGAAGAGCGTGACCAGATCGGACAGGTTACCGGTCTGGCCTGGACAGAAGTTGGTGGTGAGCTTTTGAGTATCGAGTCAACTATTGTTCCGGGTAAAGGTCGGCTGATACATACCGGCCAGCTTGGTGATGTCATGCAGGAGTCGATACAGGCAGCGACCACAGTTGTGCGGAGTCGAGCAGCGGCGCTGGGCATCGAGGAAGACTTTTACCAGAAATACGATATCCACGTGCATGTGCCTGAAGGTGCCACGCCCAAGGATGGTCCGAGCGCAGGTGTTGGCATGTGTACAACCCTGGTTTCAGCGCTAACCCGGATACCGGTACGTGCAGATGTGGCGATGACGGGTGAAATCACCTTGCGTGGAGAGATACTGCCAATCGGTGGGTTGAAAGAGAAACTTCTGGCGGCGCATAGAGGTGGTATAACGACAGTATTGATTCCTGAAGAGAACCGTAAGGATCTGGCGGAAATACCAAAAAACGTCAAAGATAAACTTGATATCCGTCCTGTCAAATGGATTGATGAGGTCCTGGAAGTTGCATTGCAGCATCCACCCGTGCCACTGACAAGTGTATCCGAGGCGAAGCCCAAAGGCGAAAAGGCCGAGTCTAAAGATAAGCCTGCTGGTAAGGGGAAATCTCTCAGAACCCACTAAAAATCTGTAAATCGAGCCCGCTGCCACGCGCAATCAGTTATCCTTTGCGTGGTGAGCGGGCTTTTTATTTGACGTGTCCGCACCCCGCTTGGTATAAAACCCGGCGTACGCTTCGGGGACGCTAGCTACTTCTTAAACGAACAAACCCCGTTTAAATCTTTCTTCACTGACTATATTCCAATTTTGAGGGTCACACTTGATGAACAAAACCGAATTAATAGATGCTGTCGCAAGTTCTGCTGATATGTCCAAAGCAGATGCGACGCGCGCTGTGGACGCCGTCGTCGACAACATTACTGAAGCTCTGCGCAAGGGCGACTCGGTGACCCTGGTTGGTTTCGGAACGTTCGAGGTGCGCGAACGCGCAGCTCGTGCCGGACGTAACCCGCAAACCGGTGAAACCATTCAGATAAAGGCATCCAAAGCACCCGCATTTAAGGCTGGCAAAGCCTTTAAGGATGCCGTAAACTAGCGCGCCTTCCCTGGGGTGCTTAGCTCAGCTGGGAGAGCGTCGCCCTTACAAGGCGAATGTCGGGGGTTCGATCCCCTCAGCACCCACCAAGGTTATGGAGCGGTAGTTCAGCTGGTTAGAATACCGGCCTGTCACGCCGGGGGTCGCGGGTTCGAATCCCGTCCGCTCCGCCACCACAGAACGGGCGTCCAATCAGGACGCCCGTTTTTTTATGTTTGGTTGTACAATAGCCTGATTTGCTGGCGGCCATGCGTTCCTTGAGCCGCGTTTTATAATAGAACGGCAAACCAGGAACAAAACAGGAAGAACACCATGTTACAAGCAATTCGTGACCGGGCCATGGGTGTGTTGGGCTGGGTCGTTATTGGTCTCATCATTATCACTTTTGCGCTATTCGGGCTGGGCTCGTATCTGCAAGACGAGTCGCGTGTGTATGCGGCCAAAGTCAATGGTGTGGAAATTAGTTCACGTGATATGCAGGTGGCCTACCAGAATCAACGTGCCCGTATGGAGCAGATGTTGGGAGACGCCTATAACCCTGCATTGATCAACGAAAAGCAGCTTAAACAGCAGGCGCTGCAAAGTTTGATAAACCGGCAGCTGATTCTGCAGGCCGCTCAGAATGATGGCATGGCAATCAGCGACCAGTTGCTGGCGTCGAAGATACATTCCATACAGGCGTTTCAAGAAGACGGCCAGTTTAAAGAAGATGTTTACCAGCGCGTACTGGCACAGCAAGGCATGATACCCGTGGCCTTCGAGTACGAAACGCGTCAACAGTTGACTGGCGAGCAACTCGTGAACGGTCTGTCCAATACCGCTTTCGTTACTGGCAGCGAAGTGGGTCGCGCCTATAGTCTGCAGGAGCAGAAGCGAACCTTCGACTATATTGTCGTATCGGCGTCACCATTTGAAGCAACAGCGAACCCGGATGATGCCTCCATCCAGGCCTACTATGAGGAGCACAGTGAAGCGTTTATGACGCCTGCGCGTGTTCGTCTCGCTTATTTGCGTTTGAGCGCCGATGGGCTAAGTGAGTCAATAGAGGTCGATGAGCAGACGTTAGTAGACTATTACGAAGAAAAGACAAGTTCGCTGAAAGGCCAGGAGCAGCGGCGCGCCAGCCATATTTTGTTTCAGTTGGGTGCGGATGCCGACGAAACTGCCGAGAAAGCCGTTGTGGAAAAAGCTGAAAAGGTTTTGCAGCAGATTCGCGATGGTGGTGACTTTGCGGCACTTGCCACTGCGAATTCGGACGATCCCGGTTCGGCGGCCAGTGGGGGCGATCTTGGCTTTTTTGCAAAAGGTGCCATGGTGCCGGAGTTTGAAAAAGTTGCATTTGAGCTGCAGCCTGGTGAGAACTCCGGGCTTGTGCGCTCTCAGTTCGGTTATCACATAATCAGATTGACAGAAATCAAGAGTGCCGACATACCTGCACTGGAAGATGTGCGTGAAGAGTTGATTGTCGAACTCAAACAAAGTGAAATTGATGACCTGTATTATGAACAGCTCGAGCAGCTGACTGATAATACTTATGAATCGCCGGATAGTCTGCATGCTGCTGCTGATGCATTGGGGCTTGAAATTCAAACCAGCGACTGGATCACACCAGCCGGTGGCGAGGGTATTGGCCAGTATCCGAAAGTACTTTCAGCGGCATTCAGCGAAGATGTGCTTGAGTCGGGTAACAATAGCGAACCCCTGGAAGTTGCTCCGAATGATGCGCTGGTAATACGCGTGGTGGAACGCGAGGCGGCACACCCCACACCATTGGCTGATGTCAGAGATCAGATCGTCGAAGCGCTGAAAAGGGAGGCAGCTGCGAAGGCTGCCCAGGGCAAGGGTGAGGCGCTGTTGGCAAAACTGGCGGAGGGTGCCGTCGCCAGGGACCTGGTGGGTGAAGATGGGCTGGCATTTCATGAGGCAGACGGCGTAACACGTGCAGTGGATGGACATCCTCGAGAAATTATTAACAAGGTATTCAGATTGGCAAGATCCGAGGATGATGCGGCGCTGAATACGGGCTTTGCGTTATCGAACGGCGACTATGTAGTTGTTAACCTGACCGCCGTCGAAGATGCTGACCCTGCGGGAATTACCGAGGCACAGCGGACTCAGATGCTGCGCGGTTTCGAAAATATGCGAAAAAGTCTTGCGTTAGCAGTGTTGGTGGACGATCTGCGGAAACGCGCCACTATCGAAATCCCCGAAGTTAGCGAATAAACCGGACTGTTATGCGCCTGCAACTCCATTGGCAGATCCTTATCGCTCTGGTGCTGGCGGTTATTGCCGGTCGCCTGAGTGGTACAGACGGCGAGCTGTTAGGCATGGCAGTTTATCCGGTTTATGTCTTTATCGGCGTGTTGTTCATGAATGCGCTGAAAATGATCATTGTGCCCCTGGTGATGTCTTCAATCATTACCGGTATCTGCGGTATCGGAGGCACAACCGGCCTCGGACGTCTGGGCGGTAAAACCCTGTTGTTCTACATGACCACCAGCCTGTTGGCGATATTGACGGGATTGTTGATCGTTAACTTGCTTAACCCCGGTCTGGTCAACGGTGAACCTGCGCGCGAAATACTCGGCATGAATACGGACGAGTTGATGGCGGTGACCGACAAGGTTGAAGGTCGCTCGATGTCGGATTTGAGCGACGTGTTTCTGAGCATGGTGCCGGCAAATGTGATTGCGGCGGCAGCTGAGGGAAAGATGCTGGGACTGATCTTCTTCAGTCTGCTGTTCGGCTATTTCATTACCCGCATAGACAAGGAAAAAGGCGAGCTGCTGACTCGCTTCTGGCAAGGTGTCGCCGATGTCATGATGGCGATGACCAGTCTGATTATGAAGTTTGCGCCACTGGGCATTTTCGGGCTGGTTGCAAAAACGATTGCCGGCATAGGTCCGGATCAAATGGACGAGCTGGTGGTGTCCCTTGGTACGTTCACACTGAGTGTGCTGCTGGCGCTGCTAATACACGTGGTCATTACCTTGCCGCTGATGCTTGCGTTTGTCGGCAAGGTGAATCCGCTGGCAATGTACCGGGCTATGGCGCCGGCCCTGTTGACGGCCTTTTCGACTGCATCCTCGTCGGCAACGCTGCCGCTGACCATGGAGTGCGTTGAGGATAATGCCAAGGTTTCCGTGCGCACATCGAGTTTTGTATTGCCGCTGGGTGCTACGGTGAATATGGATGGCACAGCGCTTTATGAGTGCGTAGCAGCCATGTTTATTGCCCAGGCTTTTGGTCTTGAGCTGAGTTTTGTTACGCAGTTTACGGTTGTGCTGGTAGCGTTGTTGACCTCTATTGGGGTTGCAGGCGTTCCGGCAGCCAGTCTGGTGGCGATCACTATTATTCTCGGAACTATCGGGTTGCCGATGGAAGCGATTGGTTTGATTCTGGCGGTTGACCGGATTCTGGATATGTTCCGGACGGCGGTTAATGTGTTCAGTGATGCCTGTGGTGCAGTGATTATTGCCCGGACGGAAGGGGAAGAAGGAATTCTGAAGTAATCCGTCTGCCGAGGCTGAGGCACCGGGTGCGGCGGTCCGAATGCGGCTTCAAGCGCTACAGGGCGTGCTTCGAATTTTGTGCAGAAGAGCGCAGGCACCGCATTCGGACCGCCGCACCCGGCGCTTTGGATTTTGCTGGCGCATTACACCAGGCTTGTCAGCGTTTGGCGTGAGTGTGCTTTTGTGGTGCCTGCGCTAGTTGGACCCAGATACGGAGCGCACTTTTTAGCGCTTGAAGCCACAAAAGTACACTCACGCCAAACGCCTCCTGTAGCACTACCTGTGACAAGCGCCCATGATGAGTTCGCGGCAGGCGTTCGTTAATCAGTCACCCAGTGGTGGCATACCCGTTGTATTGTAACCCGCATCCACATACGTAATCTCACCGGTAATACCCGAAGCCAGGTCCGAGCACAGGAATGCGGCGGCATTGCCAACTTCTTCTATGGTGACGTTGCGACGCAGTGGTGCGGTGTTTTCCATCAGGTCCAGCATTTTGCGGAAATTGCTGATACCGGCGGCGGCCAGGGTGCGGATCGGTCCGGCGGAAATGGCGTTTACACGGATGCCGTCGGGTCCGAGGCTCTGGGCCATATAGCGTACATTGGCTTCGAGGCTGGCCTTGGCCAGGCCCATGACGTTGTAGTTGGGCATGGCTTTTTCAGCGCCATAGTAGCTCATGGTCAGCAGGGCGCCGTCGCGGCCTTCCATCATACGGCAGCCGGCTTTGGCCAGTGCTGAAAAGCTGTACGAGCTGATTTCGTGGGCGACACGGAAGCCTTCGCGGCTTACTGATTCCAGATAGTCGCCTTCAAGTTCGGCGCGTGGCGCAAAGGCTACCGAGTGAATAATGATATCCAGGTGGTCCCAGTAGTTATCCAGGTGATCGAAGACGGCGTCGATTTGTTCATCATTGGAAACGTCGCAGGGCACGGTGATCTCGGTGCCGCATTCACCGGCCATTTTCTCGACGCGGTCACGCAGTTTGTCATTCTGATAGGTGAATGCCAGTTCAGCGCCTTCGCGTTGCATGGCTTTGGCGACACCCCAGGCAATGGAGCGATTGCTGGCAAGTCCGACAATAAGTGCGCGTTTACCGGTTAGGAATCCCATGGCTCAGCCTGACCTCTTCAATAATAGTTTAGTGGCGGTAAGGTACCGGAAAATACCGATCACTGGAAGGGCCTGTGCATCAGCGCCGGGCGGTCTTATAATGCGGGCTCATGCGTGTGCCAAATTCGCTGTCACAGTTCGGAAAATCAGCCTTTATCAGGGTTTTGCTGTCTGTTGCTGTTGTGTTTGCAGGCGGCTGCAACGATCAGCCGTGGAACAGTCCTTATCCGCCGCAGCAGGCCGGTCAGGAAATTCTTTATGCGTCATTTGGAGAGCGCCCCAACCATCTGGATCCGGCTCAATCGTATAGTTCCAATGAGGTGGTGTTTACCGGCCAGATCTACGAACCACCCCTGCAGTATCACTTTCTCAAGCGTCCCTATGAGCTTGAACCACTTACAGCCACCCGAATGCCCGAGCCCTATTTTGTCGATGAGGCAGGGCAGCGCTTGCCGGATGACACGGCTCCTGATGATGTTGCTTACAGTATTTATGAAATCGAAATTATGCCGGGAATTCGCTATCAGCCGCATCCGGCGCTTGCCAAATCTGCCGAGGGGGATTACGTCTACCATCACCTCACCGAGACCGGGCTTGAGGGTATATCAACACTCGGCGACTTCAGTGAGACCGGCAGTCGCGAGCTGGTTGCAGCAGATTACGTATACCAGGTAAAACGACTGGCACATCCACACCTGCATTCTCCGATATTTGGATTGATGTCGGACTACATAGTCGGTTTAAAAGACTACTCAAAAACTCTGGAAGAAGAAGCCGGGAAAGCCGGGGCAAACGCCTATATCAACCTCCATGACTATCCTCTGGAAGGCGCAGAGGTCATTGATCGTTATCGCTACCGCATCAAGCTGCGCGGTGTTTATCCCCAGTTTCGCTATTGGCTGGCAATGCCTTTCTTTGCCCCGGTCCCCTGGGAAGCCGATGTGTTTTACAGTCAACCTGGCATGAAGGACCGTAACATTACGCTGGACTGGTATCCGCTGGGAACCGGTCCCTACATGCTAACAATCAATAACCCCAATCGGCAGATGGTGCTGGAACGTAACCCCAATTTCCATGGCGAGACCTATCCGACACAAGGCGAGGAGGGTGATGCGGAAGCGGGCTATCTAAAGGATGCTGGTGCACCGCTGCCGTTGATAGACAAGGTGGTTTACAGCCTGGAAAAGGAAGCCATCCCTTACTGGAACAAGTTTCTGCAGGGGTATTATGACTCATCCGGTATCAGCTCGGACAGCTTTGACCAGGCAGTACAGATCGGTTCTGCCGGTGATATTTCACTCACGCCGGCTCTCAAGGAGAAAGGTGTAAAGCTCAACACTGCGGTATCGGCTTCTATTTTCTACATGGGCTTCAACATGCTCGACCCTGTTGTTGGCGGCGATAGTGAACGTGCCCGTCTGCTACGCCAGGCGATCTCCATCGCCATGGATTATGAAGAGTTCATATCTATTTTTTCCAATGGCAGAGGACTTCCTGCGCAGGGACCACTGGCCCCTGGCATTTTTGGCCATCTTGAGGGTGAAGAAGGCATGAATCCTTATGTCTACGACTGGGGACCGTATGGCTTGCAGCGAAAATCGATAGAGCACGCCAGAAAGCTGCTCGCAGAAGCAGGTTATCCTGATGGCAGGGATGTGGAAACCGGCAAGCCACTGGTACTCTACCTGGATACCCCCGGCGGTGGGCCGGATGACTCGGCACGCATGAACTGGTTACGCAAGCAGTTTGAGAAATTGTCTATTCAACTCCAGATCCGGGCCACGGATTACAATCGGTTCCAGGACAAAATGCGCAAGGGTACAGCACAGATATTTCAGTGGGGCTGGAACGCGGATTATCCTGATCCGGAAAATTTTCTTTTCCTGCTGTACGGAAAAAACAGCAAGGTGGAACATAACGGCGAGAATGCGGCGAACTATGTAAGTGAGGAATTCGATCAGTTGTTCGAACGTATGAGTAATATGCCGAATAGTCCGGAACGCCAGGAAGTGATTAATCGCATGGTGGAGATCTTACGTTACGACGCGCCATGGGTATTCGGTTTTTATCCCAAGCAGTTTGTGCTTTACCATGACTGGTATTCCAATGCGAAACCCAATCTTATGGCAAATAATACGCTGAAATACAGGCGTGTGAGCCCGGACATGCGCGAGTTGAAACGCCATGCCTGGAATCAGCCGGTTCTCTGGCCGCTGGGTATGCTGGTGCTGGTGCTGGTTGTTGCGATAGTGCCGGCGGCAATTGCTTACCGACGCCATGAAGCCCGCAACTTATCGACGGTAAAGCACTAATGTTTGCCTACCTGATTCGTCGAACCCTGTATGCCTTGCCAATTCTTATTGGTGTGAACCTGATTACGTTCACACTGTTTTTTGTCGTGAATACACCGGACGATATGGCGCGTATGCATCTGGGTTCCAAGCGTGTCACAGAGGATGCCATTGATAAGTGGAAAGCCGAGCGAGGATACGATCGCCCGCTTTTATATAATCAGGCAGAATCGGGAGCAGGGCAGCTGACCGAAACGATATTTTACGACAAGTCGGTGCGCCTGTTTGCGTTTGACTTCGGTTCTTCTGATTCTGGCCGTGATATTGGCGCAGATATTCGACAGCGTATGTGGCCCAGTCTGGCAATTGCGCTGCCGACATTTTTTATCGGACTGCTGGTATACGTCAGTTTTGCCATGCTGATGGCATTCTTCCGGGGTAGCTACCTGGACGTCTCTGGCGTTGTGCTATGCGTCATGCTGATGTCAATTTCCGGCCTGTTTTATATTATTGCCGGTCAGTATTTGTTCAGTAAACTGTTTCACCTGGTGCCCGTATCGGGTTATGAACCTGGATTGCTGGCCTGGCGATTTGTTGTGTTGCCCGTGGCTATCGGCGTGTTTGCCGGCATAGGTTCAAGTAGCCGCTGGTATCGAACCATCTTTCTGGAGGAAATCAACCGGGACTATGTTCGTACTGCACGTGCAAAAGGCCTCCCCGAGTTAACGCTGCTGTTCAGGCACGTATTGAAAAACGCCATGGTGCCGATTCTTACCGGCGTGGTTGTGGTTTTGCCGACGTTGTTTATGGGCAACCTGATCCTGGAATCGTTCTTCGGTATACCAGGTCTCGGTAACTATACCATTGAAGCCATCCAAAACCAGGATTTTGCCATCGTGCGCGCCATGGTGTTTCTCGGGTCAGTCCTCTATATCCTGGGGCTGTTGTTAACCGATTTGTCCTACACGCTGGTCGACCCGAGGATCCGCCTGTCATGATACAGCCGGTGATCCTCTGGACTGATGCACTGATCTTCCTGCTGGTTTTTCTGGTGATTGTGTTCGCGATGTATGCGAGCAGGTATGAACACCTTAGAGCGCCGTGGCGAGAGGTTGTACGCAGCCGAATGGCGGTTGCGTCACTGGTGATTCTGAGTGTTTATACCCTGGTAGGGTTGCTGGATTCCCTGCATTTCCGCAAGGCGCTTCCCCAGCACGATGGTCAGCAGGAGGAGCAATACGATGGTGACGTATTGAGCGTGCTGGATGAGATACTGGGAGTGATGCGGACACAGGAAGAGAAGAGCTATTCTGCACCATTTGCCACGCACCTTTATACAAAGGACTTTGTTGTTAGTGCGGATGGCGAGCGGGTGAGAACGTTCCCGCGGCTCAACTACGGTGGTGCTTCGCTCGATGATCCGGTTACCGAGGCGTGGCCGGATATCCGTCACAGGCTCATTGTCGCGTTCGTGCAGACAGCAGGCATCGCGTTGCTGCTCTATCTCGTGCTGGGATGGGTGTTAGCGCGTAGATGGCGCAGCTCAGTAGGTCAGGTGCTGGCCGATCTGGGCAGAGGTCGTACGGATATACCCTGGCGGACTGCATTTTTTATGCTGAGCTGTGTGATATTCCTGGTTGCCCTGATCGCGAATATGTCGGCCGACTGGCACATGATGGGGACTGACAAGGTAGGCCAGGATGTGCTTTACCAAAGTATAAAAAGTATACGTACCGGCCTGGTGATCGGCACATTAACGACTTTGGTGATGCTGCCATTCGCGGTATTCCTGGGCATGATGGCAGGCTACTTCAGGGGCTGGGTGGACGATGTTATTCAATACCTGTACACCACGCTGAATTCGATCCCAGGCGTTCTATTGATTGCTGCAGCCGTATTAATGATGCAGGTCTACATGGCAAACCATCCGGAATTGTTTGAAACCATGGCTGAGCGTGCTGATATGCGGTTGCTGTTTCTATGCATAATTCTGGGGATCACCAGCTGGACCGGGTTATGCCGTTTATTGCGTGGCGAGACCCTGAAATTACGAGAGCTTGACTATGTAGAGGCGGCCAGTGCATTTGGTGTTTCGCGCCTGAAAATCATGGTCCGACATTTACTGCCTAATCTTATGCACCTGGTGATGATTGCTGTGGTCCTGGATTTCAGTGGCCTGGTTCTGGCGGAAGCGGTGCTTTCCTATGTTGGTGTAGGCGTTGATCCCACCACCATGAGCTGGGGAAACATGATCAACCGTGCGCGTCTGGAAATGGCGCGTGAGCCTTTTGTGTGGTGGTCGCTGTTAGCGGCCTTCGGATTTATGTTCACTCTGGTGCTCGCGGCCAACCTGTTTTCAGATGCAGTACGCGACGCCTTTGACCCACGCCTGCGAGCGCAAAGATAAACCATGACACAAACTTTGCTACAGGTTAAAGATCTCAGCGTACGTATCGGTAACGGTGACAAGGCAATACGGCCAGTCGACCGTATCAGTTTTGATATCAAGGCTGGCGAAACGTTCGCCCTGCTGGGTGAGTCGGGTTGTGGTAAATCCATGACCGCGCTGGCGTTGCTTAGATTGTTGCCCCAGCCGGCGGGAGAGATAGCGGGTGGTTCGGTACGCTTGCAGGGTAAAGAACTGCTGGATCTGTCGGAACGGGGCATGCGCACCATTCGCGGCGGCCATGTTGCCATGATCTTCCAGGAACCCATGACCGCACTGAACCCGGTAATGAGCATTGGCGCACAGATTTCTGAAAGTGTTCAGATGCACAAAGGGCTGCGTGGTCCGGCTGCGCGTCAGCGAGTGCTGGAACTGCTCGACGATGTCGGTATACCTGATGCCGCGCGCCGTTATGACGAGTTTCCGCATCAACTTTCGGGTGGTATGAAACAGCGCGTGGTAATTGCCATCGCCCTGGCCGGTGATCCTGAACTCCTGATCGCCGACGAGCCGACCACGGCTTTGGATGTGACTATTCAGGCCCAGGTGCTTGAGTTGATCGGCAAACTGCAACAGGAGCGTGGCATGGCGGTATTGCTGATAACGCATGATCTTGGCGTTGTAGCGGGTATGGCTGACCGGGTCGCTGTGATGTATGCCGGACAGCTGGTGGAACAGGCGCCAAGTGATCAGTTTTTCAATGCGCCACAGCATCCCTACAGCCGTAAACTGTTCGCAGCTTTGCCTGATAGCAGTAAACGGGATCAGCGCCTGACTGTAATCTCCGGCACGGTGCCACCGCTGAACCAGGTTTTCTACGGCTGCCGTTTTGCCGAGCGTTGTGACCGCGCATGGGAGCTTTGCAGCAGTCAGGTGCCAGGCTGGTTTGACACGGCTGCAGGACAGGGGGTGCGTTGTCATCTGGCTGATCCGACGCTGCCAGCGCCTGCAGATTCCACGCAGGCAGCGGTGAGTGTAGCGCACGGGCCACGCGCAGACAGTGATGGCGAGGTGTTGCTCGAAGTCTCCGGCCTCAAGGTGCATTTTCCGATACAGAAAGGTTTGTTCAAGCGGACGGTCGGGCATGTGCGTGCCGTCGACGGGGTCAGCCTGGACATTCCTGCTGGCCAGACCCTGGCACTGGTCGGGGAATCGGGTTGTGGCAAGACAACAGTTGGAAAAGGAATTTTGCAGTTATTGAGAACCACTGCGGGCAGTGTGTCGTTTGAAGGTCTCGATCTGACTCGGCTGAAGGGTGAGGCGCTGCGGCAGCGGCGCTCCGACTTCCAGATTATCTTCCAGGACCCGTTCTCTTCAATGAATCCGCGTATGACGGTTGGAGATATTGTTGAAGAGGGCATGATTGCGCAGCGCATCGGTGACACAAAACAGCAACGTGGTGTGGAAGTGAAGACACTGCTTGAACAGGTTGGTTTGCGGCCGGAGCATGCGCATCGGTATCCACACGAGTTTTCCGGCGGGCAGCGGCAGAGAATTTGTATTGCGCGCACGCTTGCCGTCAAACCAAAATTGATCGTTTGTGATGAGCCTACCAGTGCGCTGGATGTATCGGTGCAGGCGCAGATTCTGAATCTGCTAAAGGATCTGCAGAGCCGTCTGGGTCTGTCATATCTGTTCATCACGCACGATATTTCCGTTGTCGCCTACCTGGCGGACCGCGTGGCCGTTATGTATCTGGGACGTATCGTTGAAGAGGGTGATGTTGCTGAGGTGCTCGACAATCCGCAACATCCCTATACACAGGCATTACTCTCGGCGGTACCGAAAATCGATGCTGACACGGGGCAGAAGATGATTCGTCTTGAAGGTGACATGCCATCACCTTCCAACCCACCATCCGGGTGCCATTTCCACCCACGTTGCCCGCAGGCAATGTCTGAATGCAGCAGCGAGTACCCTGGTGCCAGCCGGGTATCTGATACGCACGTGGTACGGTGTCACCTGGTCAAAAGTATTCAGAAATGAGTAAAACCTACCCCTATAGCCTCGCTGGCATTTTTGTCGTTTTTTTTATCTGGCTGGGCATTGAGCCGGTATCGCGCGCCGTCTGGATTGCCGAAGTGATCCCTGTAGTTGTTGTCTTTGTGTTGTTAGCCATCACGTTCCCACGGTTTCGGTTCAGTAATACGGCATATAGCCTGATGGCATTCTGGCTTTTCTGGCACACTGTCGGCGGGCACTACACCTTCGCCAATGTACCTTTTGGCTGGGTTAGCGATCTGCTGGGTTCGGAGCGTAACCATTTTGATCGCATTGGGCACTTCTCGGTCGGTTTCTATGCATTTCCGATGATGGAGTGGTTGCTGCGCAAGGGCTACTGTGGCCTGGTTACGGCAAGTTTTTTCGCCCTGTTTTTTATCATGAGCATTGCCGCCGGCTACGAAATTATCGAGTGGTGGTATGCCGCGGCAGAAGGTGGCGAGGCCGGCATCGAGTTTCTCGGCTCCCAGGGCGATATATGGGATGCGCAGAGAGATATGCTCGCGGATACGCTCGGTGCTGTTTTCAGTATTGCTCTGTACTGGTTCGTGAGGCCGGACCGGTCTGTGAGCTGAATTTCCGGATTCGTCAGGCCTGGCGGTGTGGAGTAGCCCTGCCGGGGAACAGGAGAATGCAGGGATCGTGCTCAATCCGCAGTCCTTAGCGGGAAATCCCCGGCTCCAACATGCTAAGATCCACCACATTTTTTACCACGAGACAAAGACGACCATGACGCACAAACCCTTTCACCCACCGGTTCGTACCCTGATGGGACCAGGCCCATCTGATGTTAACCCCCGTATTCTCGAGGCCATGTCGCGGCCAACCATCGGCCATCTGGATCCGGCTTTCGTTGCCATGATGGACGAAACCAAGGAAATGCTGCGTTATGCTTTTCAGACAGACCATGAGTTGACCATGCCGATATCAGCGCCAGGTTCGGCCGGTATGGAAGCCTGTTTTGTCAATCTGGTCGAGCCGGGCGACAAGGTGATTGTCTGTCAGAACGGTGTGTTTGGTGGTCGCATGAAAGAAAACGTTGAACGCTGTGGCGGCACGGCTGTCATGGTGGAAGATGAGTGGGGCAAGGCTGTTGACACAGGTAAGGTCGAAGAAGCCCTCAAGGCTAATCCGGATGCCCGGGTACTGGCCTTTGTCCACGCTGAAACCTCTACCGGCGCGATTTCAGATGCTGAAGCCCTGGCAAAGCTGGCGCACGCACACGACTGCCTGGTGATCGCCGATACCGTGACTTCACTGGGTGGCTCACCGCTCAAGGTCAGCGAGTGGGGACTGGATGCAGTGTATTCAGGTAGCCAGAAGTGTCTGTCCTGCACTCCGGGTCTGTCGCCGGTGACGTTTAGCGACCGGGCTGTCGAGGCGGTCAAGAATCGAAAATCCAGAGTGCAGAGCTGGTTTCTGGACCTGAACCTGGTGCTGGGTTATTGGGGCAGCGGCGGCAAGCGCGCCTATCACCACACGGCACCGGTTAATACCTTGTACGGCTTGCATGAAGCGCTGGTTGTGCTGGAGGAAGAGGGTATTGAGAATTCATGGCAGCGTCATCAGTCAAACCATTTGGCCCTGCGTGCAGGCATAGAGGCCATGGGGCTTTCTTTTGTTGTTGATGAGGCCGAGCGGTTACCGCAGCTTAATTCGGTCAGCATCCCTGACGGTGTAGATGATGCTGCAGTCCGCAGCCGGTTACTCAACGACTACAGTCTGGAAATTGGTGCTGGATTGGGACCAATGGCCGGCAAGATCTGGCGTATCGGTTTGATGGGCTTTGCCAGTAACAGCAAGAATGTGCTGAACTGTCTGGGTGCACTTGATGCGGTATTGTCTGATATGGGGGCGCCTATCAAGAGCGGTGTAGCGGTGGCAGCAGCTACGAAAGCATTCGGCTGATCAGGCCCGGACTGCTGACACGCAGAGAAATGAAGGGGCAGGCTGTTGTTAACAGCCTGCCCCTTTTTTCTTACTTGGGATAACCCTCACCTGAACCTGATGATGCCGGTTCAGCGTCTGGTGTTGCGGGTTCTGTTGCCACCGGTGCAGCCTTCATTTCGATGCTGGCACCCTGACGCAGACTATTGATAAAATCCTGCACTCGCTGCTTCTGTACGAAACTCTGTAATTGCGGTTTCACCTGCTCGAAGTCTGGCGGGGTTGATTCACGCACGTCATCGAGAATGATTATGTGCCAGCCGAACTGGGTTTTCACCGGCTCCTTGGTGTAGCTGCCTTTTTCCAGCTTGGCAGCGGCTTCAGAGAACGGTGCCACCATCTGTTTGGGCGAGAACCAGCCCAGTTCGCCACCGCTCTTGCCGGACGGGCCAGTGGAGTGCTCCTTGGCCAGTTCGGAGAAGTCAGCGCCACCGTCGAGTTCAACAATCAGCTTCTTCGCGCTCTCTTCGTCTTCGAGGAGAATATGCCGTGCCTTGAATTCGCTGCCTTTAGGCACCTGCTCATCATAGAGCTTCTTCAATTCTTCATCGGTGACCGGATTACTGTCCAGATGGCTCTGAATTGCAGCTGTGGCGACTACTGCGCGACGCTGCTGATCAATCTGCAACTGCATGCGTGTATCTTTATCAAGGCCTGCTTTAGTACCGCTCTGGCTGGCAAGCTCCAGATTGATAACTTCTTCAATGATGGTATTACGATCAGCCGGTGCACCAGGCCGACGACTTTGCATCTGTTCCTGGTAGAGCTCGATAACACTCTCGGTGATCGGCGCGCCGTTTACAGTAGCAACAACCTCGCTGGTGTCGTTGATGGCCGCAGGGGTAGACGTTGCAGATGTGTCACTGTTGCCGGTCGGCACCTGGTCGCAGCCAGCCAGTAAGCTGCTCAAGCCCAGCGCCAGTGTTAGGGTACGAAGTTTCATGGTTTCTGTCCTTAAGGGGTTATAGATTAAGTGTTTCAGGAGCCTGCCTCGGCAGGGGTTGATGCCTTGATACTCAAGGCATGAATTTCGGTATTCATTGCGTCGTCCAGTGCATCGTAAACCAGGCGGTGCCGCTGGATCAGTGTTTTTCCGGCAAATGCATCGGCGATAATTTCAACAGCAAAGTGCCCGGCACCGCCGGCACTGGCGTGCCCCACGTGCTTGTGGCTCTCATCTACAATATTCAGACTTTGCGGTGAAAATACTTCAGTCAGTCGTTTTTCGATCATGGCTACGCGTTCTGCAGTCATCAGGGTAGTACCTTTTTAAACGGTTTTACGGTCATGCGCCGGTAGACGCCAGTGCTGGCGTAGGGATCGGTATCGGCCCACTGCTGTGCTTCTTCCAGCGAGGCAAATTCGGCAACCACCAGGCTGCCGGTAAAGCCTGCTTCGCCTGGATCCTCGCTGTCGATAGCGGGGTGAGGGCCCGCCAGTACCAATCGACCTTCATCACGCAGTATCTGCAGTCGCTGCAGGTGGTCCGGGCGTGCCGCGAGGCGTTTGCCCAGCGTGTCTGGCGCGTCTTCACTGATAAAGGCGTACAGCATCAGGACTCCTCTTCGGGTTCTTTATGATCTTCAATATACCGGCTGAGGTAGAAAGCCTGGCCGATCACAAAAGCAAAGGTAATGCCGAGCATGCCAAACAGTTTGAAGTTGACCCAGGCTTCTTCGGAGTAGTTGAAGGCGACATACAGGTTGAGGCAACCAATGCCGACGAAGAATACGATCCACATCCAGCTCAGTCTGATCCATACCGGGCGTTCAGCCTGTATAGCATGACTCATCATGCGTTCTACCAGCGGCTTGTCTCCGACCCAGTGGCTGCCCAGGAAGGTAGAGGCAAACAGCCAGTTGATCACTGTCGGTTTCCACTTGATAAAGGTCGGGTCATGCAGAAAAATGGTCAGGCCACCAAAGACTGCCAGCAGGCCAAAGGTTACCAGGTGCATATTTTCAAAGCGCCGGTGTTTCAGCCAGAAGGCACCGGTCTGCACGGCTGCTGCAGCGATAGCTACGCCGGTCGCCACATAGATGCCGTACATCTTGTAGCTGACAAAAAACAGCAGTATTGGAAAGAAGTCGTAAAGAAACTTCATGGTATCTCTTCGGAGGCCTTATAAATTTGTTTCAATGTAACGAGCGGTTTACGCTCCATTTTCTGTAATAGCGGTCCATTACTTCGCGGACCTGCGGCGGGTAGTTTAGCAAGTCCATTTGTTCCATGCCCTGTGTAAAAAAACCCGGCGCGTCATTCGGCAGCTGCTCGGCCAGAGTGCTGAATGCCTCTTCCATGATATCGGGCTGGTGGGTGCGCGTGGCTACAATTGCACGATTAAGGTTCAGCAGTCGCCATGGCCGGCCCGGGTTGACGGTTTCCAGGTCTCTGGCAACCATCGGCGACGTGGCGGCCATAATATTTGTCATGGCATCATACAGGCTGAATAATTCCTCGGGCTCCCCGGTACTGTTGGCGGCCTGAGCCAGTGCATCGACGACCGGTTCCAGGGTCAGCAGCTGCCCGTCGTGGCCAGCAACCCAGAGCGCCATGGAAATGGTAAATGCCTGCAATTGCTCAAAAACATCCGGTAGTTTGAGGTGTTTGGCCCAGTGGCCCGCCTGTTCGAACATTTCCAGAGCGTATTCACCCAATTCGCTGACGTCGGTGGGAGTGGCCTGATTTCCCGGGGACTCGGCGTCCATGTTGGCCAGAATACTGGCTTCGGTACGCTGCATGGCCTCATAGAGCTGCTGGAACGTTTCGACCAGCAAGGCCGGTGTGGTTTCGCCCGGCTGGCCGGATTCGCCGGTTATTTCCCAGGCCTCACGTAATTCCTCAAGCGGCTCTGCGAGGCCTTCCCGAAAACTGCTGGCATTGGGGTCTGGTAAGTTCATGGCGCGCCATGGTACCGGAATCCGCAGCAGGGCGCAGGGGCAGCATGCCGCTGGCTGCTCCGGTACAATGGAAAAGATGTATTGCTACGATTTACACAGCCACTCGACGGCCTCGGATGGCACCCTGACGCCAACCGAGCTGGTTAGCCGTGCGGTTACCGCCGGGGTCGACGTGCTGGCGCTCACCGACCACGACACCCTTGACGGCTATGCCGAGGCCGGGCGTGCCGCGGCCGCAGAGGACATACGCCTGCTTGCCGGTGTTGAAGTGTCCGTCGTCTGGAAAAACATGACTATCCATGTGCTTGGCCTGAATGTGGACCCCGAGAGTCGAACTTTGCTGGACGGGCTCCGGGGGCTGCTGGCGTTTCGTGACCGGCGCGCCGAGGAAATTGCCCACAAGCTGGAAAAGGCGGGTATTCCGGACGCGCTGGCAGGGGCTGTCGCTTATCGTCGTGGACGGATACTCAGTCGTACCCACTTTGCGCATTTTCTGCACGAACACGGACATGCTGCGTCGCTGCGTGATGTCTTCAAGCGCTACCTGGTCAAGGGGAAACCCGGCTATGTGCGTGGTCAATGGGCACCGATGAGCGAAGCACTGGGCTGGATCATTGAGGCTGGCGGATTGCCGGTGATCGCCCACCCGGCCCGTTACGGGCTGACGCGCACCAAGCTGGCGGGCCTGATCGGGGAGTTCCGGGAAGCCGGAGGTGTTGGTCTGGAGGTCGTTTCCGGCAGTCATTCACGTGATGAAACGTTGCACATGGCGGCGTTGTCCAGAGAACACAAGCTGTTTGCATCTGCCGGTTCCGATTATCACGGGCCGGAAAAGCCGTGGGTGAACCTGGGGCGTCTGCGGCCATTGCCAAATGGTTGTACACCGATCTGGGAAGCCGATGGCTGGCCTCGTGTGGCATGAGCCAGTTTTTCGAAATTCATCCCGATAATCCGCAAGCCCGCCTGATACGACATGCGGTGGATATTATTCGTGATGGCGGCATCGCGGCAGTCCCCACCGACTCCAGCTACGCTATCATCTGCCACCTTGATGATAAAAGCGCCGTCGAGCGTGTCAGGCGGATTCGCGACCTGGACAAGAAACACAATTTCACCCTGTTGTGCCGTGATCTGTCCGAGATCGCAACCTATGCGCGCGTGGATAACAGTGCCTACCGCCTGTTGAAGGCGCATACGCCCGGTCCCTATACTTTTATCCTGCGAGCCACGGCTATTGTGCCGCGCCGCTTGCAGCATCCGAAGCAAAAAACCATTGGAATCCGGGTGACGGATAACCTCATTCTTGAACACCTGCTAGCCGATTACGATCAGCCGGTAATGAGTACTACCTTGATCATGCCGGGCAATGACTACCCGGAAACCGATGCTCACGAAATTCGTGAAAAGCTGGAACACCAGCTTGACCTGGTAGTGGATGGGGGACATTGCGGTGTCGAGCCTACAACCATTGTTGACCTTACTGATTCGGTGCCACGTGTTGTTCGTAAAGGCAGGGGTGCAACAGATGACCTTGAGTAGCTGTCGGATTATCGTTCCGCGAGCAGGTATACTGGAGCCATGTTAGAAGTTAGCCTGGTACAAAAGATATCGGCGTGGTTAATGCCGGTGCTGCTGGCCATAACCGTTCATGAAACTGCACATGGTTGGGTGGCGCGCCGGTTCGGTGACAAAACTGCAGAAATGCAGGGGCGTCTGACCCTGAACCCTTTCAAGCATATCGACCCGGTGGGTACTATTCTGGTGCCCGGCCTGATGTTGTTGTTGCCGGGTGGTTTTGTGTTTGGCTGGGCCAAACCGGTGCCGGTCGACTGGCGAAATTTCAAGCGACCGAAGCAGGATATGGCATGGGTAGCTGCAGCCGGGCCGATATCCAACCTGCTGATGGCGCTTGCCTGGGCGCTGGTGGCACGCATTGCAACCGGGTTGCCCATGGAGAGCTGGATCAAGGCGCCCCTGTTATTCATGGGTGTGGCCGGTATCTTTATTAACACGATATTGATGGTCCTCAATCTGCTGCCGTTACCGCCACTGGACGGCGGCCGTGTAGTGACCGGGCTGTTGCCGTCGCCTTATGCGTATCAGTTCGCTCGTATTGAGCCGTTTGGATTTTTTATACTGGTGGCCCTGTTAATGACCGGTGTGCTTGGTATTGTGATGTGGCCATTTGTGAACGGTTTTCTGGGTTTGTTTGCCGGTGTGGCCGGAATGCAGCCAGGCACCTTCCAGTCAGTGCTGTATTCTTTAATGAGGAGTTAAACGAAGTTGACCAGCGAATCCAAAAACCGCGTCCTGTCCGGTATGCGTCCCACCGGGCGCTTGCACCTCGGACACTACCACGGTGTGCTGAAAAACTGGGTCAAACTCCAGTACGAATATGACTGTTACTTCTTTGTCGCCGATTGGCACGCGCTGACCACGCATTACGAAGATCCGCAGATTATCGGTGCCAGTGTCATGGAAATGGTAATCGACTGGCTGGCGGCCGGGGTTAACCCCGCGAACGCGAAAATCTTTGTGCAGTCTGAAGTGCCAGAGCACGCAGAATTACATTTGCTGTTATCCATGGTCACGCCGCTCGGTTGGCTGGAACGCGTACCCAGTTACAAGGACCAGCAGGAAAGATTACGTGAACGCGATCTTGCCACCTACGGTTTCCTTGGCTACCCCTTGCTGCAGAGTGCCGATATCCTCATTTACAAGGCCGGCTCGGTCCCGGTTGGTGAGGACCAGGTGGCGCACGTTGAGCTGACACGTGAGGTCGCGCGCCGCTTTAACCATCTCTACGGCCGCGAACCGGATTTTGAAGCCAGGGTTGGTGTCGCCATCAAGAAAATGGGCAAGAAGAACGCCAAGCTTTACAAGAAGCTGCGCAAGGAATATCAGGAGAAAGGGGATCAGGAATCGCTGGGCGTAGCGCGGGCGTTACTGGACGGCCAGGGTAATCTGGCCATGGGAGATCGCGAACGCCTGTGGGGTTACCTGGAAGGCGGTGGCCGTATTATCCTGCCTGAGCCCGAGGCCCTGTTAACGCCTGCCTCCAGAATGCCGGGGCTCGACGGCCAGAAAATGTCCAAGTCGTATGGCAATACGATTGCGCTGCGCGATGACCCCAAGGATATTGAGCAGAAATTGCGCACTATGCCCACCGATCCGGCTCGTGCGCGCCTCAAGGATCCTGGCAATCCGGACAAGTGCCCGGTATTCCAGCTACACGAGGTCTATTCAGATGAAAATCGGAAGCAGTGGGTGCGCGAGGGTTGTACATCTGCGGGCATCGGTTGCCTCGACTGTAAACAGCCAATTATCGATTCGGTGTTGGGCGAGTTGGCACCGATCCGCGAGCGGGCGCGCGAATTCGAAGAGAATCCTCAGTTGGTACGCAACATTTTGCTCGAGGGTGGCGAGGCTGCGCGTAGCGTTGCTGAAGAGACAATGGATGAAGTTAGGTCTGTAATTGGTTTGAAATACTGACTTTTTTAATTTTCATTCAGGTGGCTGAATATTACTGGCACTTGACTGTTCTCAATGCCCGTTGTGACGTTTACAATAGGTTCTTACCGATGTGAGCAAATTGCATGACAGACACGCCAACACAGATTGAACCGGCGCCCGAACAGACTGAAATGCCCTTTGCTTACGTGCAGGGTGAAGCGGTCACGACTCTCCCCAAAGATCTCTATATTCCGCCGGATGCACTGGAGGTATTTCTCGAAGCCTTCGAGGGTCCTCTGGATTTACTGCTCTATTTAATCCGCCGACAGAATCTCGATGTACTGGATGTCCCGATTGCCGAGATTACTCGCCAGTACATGGACTATATCGACCTGATGCAGGACCTCAGGCTGGAACTTGCTGCCGAATACCTGGTGATGGCCGCCATGCTTGCTGAAATCAAGTCGCGCATGTTGTTACCGCGGCCCGTCGAAGTTGAGGATGAGGACGATCCACGCGCCGAGTTGATTCGCCGACTGCAGGAATATGAGCGCTATAAACAGGCTGCCGAGGATATCGATCACCTGCCGCGTGTTGGTCGCGACCTGTTCCCGGTGAGTGTCGAGGCGCCGGAAAAACAGGTAGTGCGCAAGCCACCGGAAATTTCGCTGCAGGAATTGTTGCTGGCCGCCAAGGAGGCCATCACCCGCGCAGACATGTTTTCCCACCACCATGTTCAAATGGAACCGCTATCCGTGCGTGAGCGTATGTCACGGGTGCTGGATAGCATTGGTGAAATTGAATTTACCGCCTTCAGCAGTTTGTTCACGCCTGAAGAAGGGCGCATGGGCGTGGTGGTCTCGCTGCTGGCGGTGCTGGAACTGATCAAGGAATCCCTTATCGAGCTGGTACAGTCGGAACCCTTTGCACCCATTTACATCAAGGCAGCCGGTTCGCCTGCGGTTCTGGAAGATGAAATCCAGGCGGCAGCCGGTGGCGAATCCTGATAACGGATATTTTATGAGCGAATCAAGCATCAAGACTATCGTTGAGGCCGTACTCATGGCCGCAGGCAAACCGTTAACACTGGAACAGATAGACGCAGTGTTCGGTGACGGTGAAAAGCCCGAACGGGATCAGCTCAGACAAGCGATAGCTGCCTTGCAGGAAGACTATGTCGAACGTGGCGTTGAGCTGGTTCAGGTGGGGAGCGGTTACCGTATTCAGGTGGGGCAGGACTTGGAGCCCTGGGTGTCACGCCTGACCGAGGAAAAACCTGCAAAGTATTCGCGTGCCTTGCTGGAGACGCTGGCGCTGGTTGCATACCGTCAGCCCATTACCCGTGGTGAAATCGAAGATATCCGTGGCGTCAGTGTCAGCACCTCGATTATGAAAACCCTGCAGGAGCGCGAGTGGGTGCGTATTGTCGGTCACCGCGACGTACCCGGCCGACCGGCCATGTACGGTACCACGCGCGAATTTCTCGATTACTTCAACCTCAAGGGGCTCGATGATTTGCCCACGTTGATGGAGTTGCGCGACATCGACACTATTAATGCTGAACTGGAACTGGCATTGCCTGGCGAAGAGATGCCTTCCGGAGCAGCGGAAGCGCCGGATGACGATAGCGGCGAAGCTTTGGCTGAAGAAGGTGACAGCAATATCGTGGTCCAGGTGCCTGTAGATACGGCAGACAATAACGAAACCCTGCACTGAACACCTCTGATTAGGGATCTCCCATGCAAGAACGCCTGCAAAAAGTCCTGGCCCGGGCAGGCTTCGGTTCGCGCCGTCACCTCGAAGACCTGATTCGGGAAGGGCGTATCCAGGTCAATGGCAAAACTGCTGAACTGGGTTGCAAGATATCGGGTGAAGAACGCATTGTTGTTGATGGCAAAGCGGTCCAGCTGACGGCAACGCAAGCGGCTGTGCCACAGGTATTGATGTATCACAAACCCGTGGGGGAGATCTGCAGTCGCGACGATCCGGAAGGGCGCAAGACGGTATTTGCAAACCTGCCAAAACCGCATACCGGTCGCTGGATCAGTGTTGGCCGTCTTGATATCAGCACCTCCGGCCTGCTGTTGTTTACCACTGATGGTGAACTTGCCCATCGCCTGATGCATCCTTCCCAGGAGATTGAACGTGAGTACGCCGTACGCCTGCTGGGTAAAGTCGACATGGAAATGCTCAAGCGATTGATCAAGGGTGTTGAACTCGATGATGGTCTCGCCCGGTTCGCTGCTATAGAAGAATCCGGTGGCAGTGGCGCAAATCACTGGTATCACGTAATTATCAAGGAAGGCCGCAATCGAGAAGTGCGGCGCTTGTGGGAGTCTCAGGGAGTAAAGGTCAGTCGGTTAAGCCGGGTGCGTTATGGTCCTGTTATTCTCGAACGGGGATTGCGTCCGGGCAAGACGCGGGAATTGACGGCCAGTGAACAGAAACAGTTATACGAGGCTGCCGGCCTGAAGTCGACACAGAGCGCGCGGGCGTAGCCAGGCTCATTGAGTGACCGGCGATTGGCATGTGGCCCTGACCATTTGAGTTCCGCGAGCAGGTGCGCAAGGTCATTCGCCGTGCATCTGCATTCAGTGGGCCACCTGGATTTTGACTGGATGTCTGGTCCTTGATCCGGGCGGCAGTCTAAGTCATTCTACCGCATTGAAATTCTCAGCCAGGACGGAATCCATGCCGCAAACCGGAACGGGCCCCGCAAGCACTGCCTTGAAGTGGCGCCGTACCAAAATCATTGCCACGCTGGGACCTGCTTCCAGCTCCCCGGTAGTGATCGAACAGCTGATTGAAGCCGGTGTCAGCCTGGTGCGCATCAACATGTCCCATGGTGATCAGGACACACATAAAACCACGATTCGGCGAGTCCGCAGGGCGGCTGCCAGGGCGGGCTGTCATATCGGCATTCTGATGGATCTTTGTGGCCCGAAGATTCGCGTAGGACAGTTTGAGAACGATGCTATCCAGCTCAGGGCGGGCACACGGGTTACTGTCACCACCCGCAAGGTGACTGGCAAGGCGGCACTGATCCCCTCGCAATACAAATCACTGCACAAAGATGTAAAGCGGGGTGAAAAGATTCTGCTCGACGATGGCAAGCTAAGTCTGAAAGTGCTTGGCGTGGAAGGACGTGAGGTCAGTTGCAAGGTTGTCGATGGCGGTTGGCTTTCCAACCACAAAGGTATGAATCTGCCTGACTCTGAATTGTCTACCCGCGCATTAACGGAGAAAGATCGTAAAGACGTTGGCTTTGGTATCGAAGCAGGTGTGGATTTTGTCGCACTCAGTTTTGTGCGGACTACCAGAGACGTAACGCAGCTCAAGCAATATATGAAGAAGCTGGGAGCCACTATTCCGGTAGTGAGCAAGATCGAGCGCCCGGAGGCCGTCGAAGCCATCGACGATATCATCCATGTATCCGACGGGATTATGGTCGCGCGTGGCGACCTCGGAATCGAGTTGCCGGCTGAACGCGTGCCTTTGATTCAGCGTGACATTATTGCCAAGTCACGGCAGGCAGGTGTGCCGGTTATTGTTGCGACGCAGATGCTCGAATCCATGATGGACTGCCCGCGCCCAACGCGCGCAGAAGTGACCGATGTGGCAGGAGCTGCCTTGTTAAGTGCCGACGCCGCGATGCTGTCGGGTGAAACAGCGGCGGGAAAGTACCCGCTGGAAGCTGTGAAAACCATGGACAAAATACTGCGCGAAGTTGAGCGCCACCAGTGGCAGGAAGGTTCATTTGCCGAGGAACCAATTGCCGACCGTGGTAGCAAGGTGCACTTTATCCGCGAATCCATGGCGCATGCTGCGGTACAACTGGCGCGTGACCTGGATCTTGAAGCTATTATTGTGCCGACTCATACCGGCACCACGGCACGCATACTGGCGGCGCACCGTGCCCTGGCGCCGACAGTAGGTGTGTGTTCGGATGACAGGATATGCCGGCGCATGGCACTGCACTGGGGTATTGTACCGGTAAAGATTGATCGGGCTAAAACGACTGACTGGCGTGCTATCTGCGAGCTGATTGCCGGCCAATGTCAACTCGGTCACTCCGGTCGCGATATTTTGCTGGTGTCAGGTTTTAATGATGATCCTGCCCTGAATGAACCGGTCCTGAAACTGCTGCATTTGTAGAGGATAAGGTAACTGTTGAGCGCCCAGCAATACGATCTTCTGATTATTGGTGCCGGTGTGTCCGGTAGCGCCTTGCTCTACGAGGCTGCGCGTTACACCGATATCGCTAATATTGGCCTGGTAGAAAAATATGCGGCACCTGCTCGCGTGAATTCACTCTCGAGTAATAACAGTCAGACGCTGCACTGTGGCGATATCGAAACCAACTACACCTTGGACAAGGCCTTAAAGGTGCAGCGAGCGGCTCGTATGCTGGCGAGCTATTGCCTCAGCCAGCCGGACAAGGACCATCTGATCTATCAATATCCGAAAATGGTGCTCGGTGTTGGCGAGCGCGAGTGTGAGTTACTTCGCCAGCGTTTTCAGCAGCTGTCACCGCATTATCCTGATCTTCAGCTGTTTGAGAAAAAGGATATTGCCCGTATCGAACCGGCAGTGGTGGCATTGGCGAGCGGCCAGCTACGCGGAGAGCCTATCGTGGCGCTGGGTTCGACCGATGAGTACACCGCGGTAAATTTTGAAGCCCTGTCGCGTTCCTTTGTACGCCAGGCGTGTCAGGTTGAAGGCAAACAGATTGATATGCATTACAACCAGGACGTGCGGCATATCAAAATCGAGGACAACCGGTTCCTGGTTGAGACGCCCTCCACCTGTTATCAAACCCGCGCACTGGTCGTATGTGCCGGCGGTCATAGCCTGAAACTGGCGCACGACCTGGGATACGGTTTGCACTACTCCTGTTTGCCAGTTGCCGGCAGTTACTATTTCACGCCACAGATTCTAAATGGCAAGGTCTATACCGTACAAAACGACAAACTGCCATTCGCTGCCATACATGGTGATCCTGATGTACTGGTGCCGGGCAAAACACGCTTTGGGCCGACAGCGCTGATTCTGCCGATACTGGAACGTTACAACTACCGTACCATGCCGGATTTTCTGCGCGTATTTCAGTTCGACAGGCGTGTGGCGCGAGCGCTCTGGGATTTGTTCCGGGTGGCGGATATTCGTAACTACATGCTGAAAAATATCCTCTTCGAAATCCCGGTTATCCGCAAGCTGCTGTTCCTGAGGGATGCGCGCAAGATTGTGCCCTCGTTACGCCTGCGTGACCTGACCTTTGCAAAGAAAGTTGGTGGCATCCGTCCACAGCTTATCGACAAAACCCAGTGCAAATTGCTTATGGGTGAAGCCAAGATTGATACTGGAAAAGGTGCGATTTTCAACATGACGCCTTCGCCCGGTGGTACTTCCTGTATGGAGAATGCCGAGATCGATATGCGCACTATTGCGGTTTATCTGGGGGCCAGTATCGATGAGCAATCTTTCCGGAGAGACCTGCTCGGGGAGAATGATGAGCATGGTGCGCCAGAGTTTACCGGCCGTATGCTCAACGATGATGTTAAAATGCCCGGGCCGCTCAGACGTTTTCTTCGCCGGTTCAGGCACTGATACCTGACGTATGAGTCTGTTGTGGGAAAAGCGTGCTGGTGGCGCGCACTACCAGGTGCGGCAGGCCGGTCGGTCGTTGCGCCTTTATACCAATGGCGTTCTTCACAGCCAGTACAATCCACGTCGGCCGGTTACCGGCAGTGTATGGGATTTATTATGGTTGCCCGCTTTTTTCTATCAGCCGGGCAAGCTGCGCAACATCCTGGTGCTGGGTGTCGGTGGTGGGGCCGTGATAAGGCATCTGCGCGAGTTCATTGAGCCAGAGAAAATTGTTGGCGTGGAACTTAGTAAAACACACCTAGACATAGCACGGCGTTTTTTCGAGATTAAAGGCGATGATATCGAATTACACCAGGCTGACGCGCTGGACTGGGTGAAGCGCTACAGTGGCCCACCCTTTGACATGATTGTCGACGATCTGTTTGCCGACTATGATGGAGAGCCGCAGCGTGCGGTGACCGCAGATTCAGCCTGGGTTAACGCCTTGTCCCGCTTGCTTGGCAACGAGGGCCTGATTGTAAGCAACTTTGCGACCCGTCTGGAGCTGGATGTTTCCGCATATCTGCTATCCAGGCAGTGTCAAAAGCGTTTCGCCAGTGCTTTCGCGTTAAGCACGGCGCAGAATTATAATGCCGTTGGCGTGTTTATGAAGCGGCACGTGACAACGCAACAGCTGAGAGCGAGGATAAAGGCGATTCCGTCGCTGGATCCACGAAAGTCCGGTGGCGCTTGTTATGGCATTCGCACTTTATACTGATCTGTTGACCAGGCCGGGAAGCAGCCCGGTTTCGTGGCTGATGTAACAAAGGATAAACATGGCAACCATGGCCTCGAAAAACCATACCCTGCAGGAAATGCATGCCGAAACAGCCCGGGTTAACTGGCAGGAACTCGAGGTGCATTTTGCACGTGGCGTGGTCATCAGTGTTGCCAGTGAACTGGATCTTGTCGAAGTCGCGGTGGGTCTCGCCAATGACGATAAAGCGGCTGTTGAACGCTGGGTCACCGCCGGGCAGGTTGAGCACCTTGGGGTGGAAACCGCCAGAGACTGGAGTGACCGTGATCCAGAGCTGTGGGCCGTGGTGGTGGCGCCCTGGGTCGTGGTACAGGAGCGTGTATCATGACGGCCATGGCGGGTTATATACGTATTTTTTGGCTTGTACTTTTGGCAGTCTTGTCAGGCTGCAGTACCTTACCCGGTAAACCCGAGCCGCCCCGTGTCAATCTGGTCGGGCTGCAGCTGGTGTCGATGGAATTGTTTGAACAGCGTTACCAGGTGCGTCTGCGGATAAAGAATCCCAATCCCTATGAGCTGCCTATCCAGGGCGTCGATTTCCGACTGGATATTAACGGCCAGGCTTTTGCCGATGGCGTCAGTAACCGTTCTGTCACAGTAGCGGCCTACAGCGAGGAGGTGATTGCGCTGGAGGTTTCGTCCAATCTAATCCAGGTATTCCGCCAGCTCCAGTCGCTCGAAAACAGTCGGTCGCCGGGCTTTGAGTACCGCATCAACGGGACGGTCGCGGTCGGTGATCACGGCCAGCGTTTGCCGTTTGACTATTCGGGCGATATACAGCTTTCCAGACCAGCTCCGCCGGCCGGTTCTGGTGGAATATAGGGGGCACAAACTTATCCACAAAATCTGTGGATAAGTTTGTGGATGAAAGCCCTTTGGAAGTAATTTACAGGGTTTTTGAAGTACGATCCTTAAATCGTTTAATTTTTGCTCAATTCATATAAATATTTATATTACAAGTAGATACGGGTATTTTTTAATGCCTGACAAAAAGTCAGGTGAATTTCAGGCTGTAATATTCGAGTGGCTGGTATTACTGTGAATAACGTATCGCTGACAGGCTATAAATCAGTTTAGATTTAGTAGCCGGGCAGAAACTATACTGAAGGCTGGTCAGGCAGCCAAAAGATGCGGATTGATGGCTGTGGTTTGGCTGTTATCAGGCTTGTCAGGGGCAGCGTTAAAATACTGATCTGACGTGGTACTGCCGGTGAGGAGAAATAATGACAGTCGAGTGGTATTGCTGAATGGGTGTGTCGATCGGTGGCCTGATGATGGACCGCGGTGGTGTGGTGCAGGAGCAGTTTGCTGTGGTGTATGCACCCAAGAAAAAGAAGCGCTTGTCGGCTAATTGTGTAGAAGTGATGGATTCTGAGGAAAAGGCGCGTACCGCGGCAGATCCCGACAGGAACAGGCATGCAGCGGTAGTTGCCGGGCCGTCGAAGTCATCTGAAGGCCAATATCTTTACTACCTGATTCGCTGGTTATAACTCAGGGGATCAGTCGGCATCATTGAGGGTGTCACGGGTGTTACGTAAATGCTCGGCGTTTGGGCAGAAATCAGGCGGAGCTTCCTCAGCTGGATGTTCCATCCAGTCTTCGCATTCGTCCGTTGCAGGGCAAGTCCTGCACTGATGAAGTTGCTGGCGGATATTGAGTATCGACTCGCCATGCAGGTAGTCAGAAGACGATAGTCCCATCGCCTTGATCATATCGCCCAGGGGTTCAGCCTGGGCCTGCTCTTCAAGTGAGCGGCGGTAGGCCCGGCCACTGGCGAGATTTTTGCTGATGGCCTTGAGCAGGAATATCGCAAACCCGAGCCCCATCAGTGCGAACAGGGCTGCAAATGCGTACGTGAGTGTATTTGTCATCAGGTTCCTGGATACAATGGCTGTCTATTCTAGGTCGGCCAGTTTAATCATTTTTAAAGGGGTATACCCTTGATCCAGGTCAACAAGCCACCAACAGGGACTGGTGTGCGCCCGGTCAGCCTTTCGTCATAGTTCTTCCATTAGTTCGTCCAGACTATCAATTGCCACGTCACGGACCGAGGGGTCGCCGTCCGTGGTCAGTTTCTCCAGTGGAGAAATCGCCTTTTCGCTGTTGGTCATGGCGAGGAAATGACAGGCATCGGCGCGCACGCGTGGATCAGAATGGGTGCCAAGGGTTTCCAGTACCGGCAGGTATTCTAGCAGCGTATCGCTGCCTGCCAGATCCTCTATTACGGCACTGATGCCGATTCTTACCGTTAGTTCAGTCTCCGCATCAGCAGCGAGTTGCAGCAAAGCGTCAAGTTGGCCGGGGTGTTGCCTGACCATACTCATGATTTTCGGTAGCCGTCCGGATTTAAGCTGTTCGGTGAAAAATATACCCAATCCCTCTGGCGTGGCGGCGTGTTGAGCCCAGCGGCGTAGTTCCCCCACTGAATGCAGGCCTTCAAGTTCAAATTCGCCGAGTTTTAGCCATGGAACCGAGCGCACCCCGAGTGCTTCGGCTTGTTGCGGTTGTTCGGCGATATCCACAGTTTCGAGTTCACCGATCAGGCCCTCTTTTAATAGCTCATCCAGCACGCGTTTCATGCCGGGACAGTGCGGGCAACCGGGCGCAGTGAGCAGCAGGGCGGATGGGGTGGCTTGTTTTACGGTCATCGTTGGTTACTATGAGGCCATATTGGAAAAGAGTAGTTTAATGTTTATGCACAAGGCAATACAGATGCCCGACCCGGATCAGGCCCTGCCAGGCCGGGCGACGCCCATGACGGTGCCGGATGCGCACTTCGTGAATGGTCATCCGCTTGTGCCGCCGTTCCCGGAAGGAATGGAGCAGGCGGTGTTTGGTCTCGGTTGTTTCTGGGGAGCAGAGCGACGGTTCTGGGAGCTTGATGGTGTATACACCACCGCTGCAGGTTATGCGGGCGGTTATACGCCAAATCCATCTTATCGTGAGGTTTGCAGCGGGATGACCGGACACAATGAGGTTGTGCTTGTGGTCTTCGATCCTGCCAGGGTCAGTTACCAGCGGTTACTGGCCTGCTTCTGGGACAGTCACGATCCCACCCAGGGTATGCGCCAGGGTAACGATGTCGGTACGCAGTACCGTTCCGGTATTTATACGTCTGATGCACAGCAACAGAAGGCCGCTGAAGACAGTAAACGCAGTTTTCAGACCAGTCTGTCATCGGCCGGGCGTGGCAGCATTACTACGGAGATTCTGGGCGCGCCGACTTTTTACTATGCCGAGGATTATCACCAGCAATACCTGGCAAAGAATCCGAACGGTTACTGCGGGCTGGGTGGCTGCGGTGTCAGATACGAGATGGGCGATTCGTGAGGCCGGGATCGGTCGGACTGTGGCTGGGTCCGATAGCCTTTTCTGGACTGCTGTTGTTGCCCGCGCCGGGCGGGCTTAACGAAGAGGCCTGGGAGCTGGTGGCTGTCACCGTCTGGATGGCTACCTGGTGGATCAGTGAAGCGATCCCCATTCCTGCCACAGCGTTGTTACCCATCGTATTGTTTCCCGCTTTGGGTATCATGCCTGCCAACACGGTTACCCACGCCTATGGCCATCACCTGATCTACCTGTTCATGGGTGGGTTCATGATCGCTGTCACCATGGAGCGCTGGCACCTGCACCGGCGTATTGCGCTGCGCATTATTGAGCGCGTCGGTACAGCACCGGTTCGGCTTGTTCTGGGTTTCATGATTGCCACGGCCCTGTTGTCCATGTGGATAAGCAACACGGCTACAGCAATGATGATGGTGACCATCGGTCTGGCGGTGTTGAAACAGTTGCTGCCGGACAATCGCTGGCGGACTTCGCCATTGGCTACCGCGTTAATGCTTGGTATTGCCTATTCAGCCAGTATTGGTGGCGTGGCTACGCTGATCGGAACGCCTCCGAATGCAGTATTGGCTGGTGTGCTTGACCAGCAATACGGTATTGATTTGCGCTTTGGCACCTGGATGCAGTTTTCCTTGCCATTGTCGTTGCTGATGTTGTTGCTGGCATGGCTATACCTGACACGTATTGCGTTCCCGCTGGGGAAGATCAGGCTCGATGATTCGGGGCGTCATTTGCGCGAGGAGCTGGCACAGCTGGGGCCGCTGTCAGTGCCGGAAAAACGCGTTGGACTGGTGTTCGCAGGTGTGGCAGCGCTGTGGATGTTGCGTGGCTTCATTACCTGGGAGCCGCTGAGCATGGTTAAGGATTCCACTATCGCAATCGCCGGTGCCTTACTGTTGTTTGTCATGCCGGCTGGCGGCGGGCAGCGTGGGGCCTTGCTCAATTGGAAGACAGCGGTACGAATTCCCTGGGATATTATTGTCCTGTTTGGTGGCGGGTTTGCGCTTGCGGCGGGCTTTAGCGAGTCTGGCCTGACAACCTGGCTGGCCTGGCAGCTGGAGGTGCTGGCCGGGGTGCCGGTGCCGGTAGTGATCCTGTGTGTGGGGCTGCTGGTTATTTTCCTGACCGAAGTGACATCCAACACGGCTACTGCGTCGCTGCTATTGCCGGTGCTGGGTGCACTGGCGCAGGCGCTACAGCTTTCTCCGCTGATCCTCATGGTAACCGCGACACTCTGTGCCTCATTTGCCTTTATGCTGCCGGTGGCGACACCACCGAACGCCATTGTGTTTGGCAGCCACTGCATACATATTGCGCAGATGGCACGCGCCGGATTATGGCTGAACCTGATAGGTGTGCTTCTGATTAGTGTTTTCGTGTATCTTTGGGGGGTCGTATTTCCCGAGCAATCGGGACTGTTCAGCTTGTAAAGGAGGCCGGTGTGAGACCAAAAAACAGAATCAAAGTGCGTGAGAACGGGCCGTTACTTTGCACGGGAGAGATCAAGGTTATCGATCCTGAAGGTGAGGTGCTTTATTCAGGCGACGAGGTAGTGCTGTGCCGTTGTGGCGCATCGGCCAACAAGCCATTTTGCGATGGTAGCCACCGGGAATCGGGTTTCGCGGCTGACGATGTCGAGCTGGGTATCGATTCCGCGGAACCGGAAAACGACGACGGACCGTTGACAATAACAGTGCGGCCCAATGCCATGTTGATCGCCAAGGGTCCAATGGAAATAACCAGCGCGGATAATAGCGTAGCCGCTGTCCGCAGCAAGGCCGCATTATGCCGATGTGGTGCGTCGGCCAACAAGCCATTGTGCGATGGCAGCCACAAGACGTGCGGGTTTTCAGGCTAACCATTCATTTATGTCCATTGCCAGTTCAGCACGCCGCCAGCCCCCCGGGCCGGACACGCCGCTTGATCTAGAAAAACAGCCAGACAAACTGGAAACGCTGGGCCGCCTCTGGCGGCTCTATGGCGATTGTTATCGCGTTCCGGCCGAGTCACGTGAGGTTGATACCTGGGTTGTTAATGATCCCGGTTTGATTCGCCGCATCCTGGTTGCCAATCATCGTAACTATACGAAGGGTATCGGAATCGAGCGGATACGGGTGCTGCTGGGTAATGGCCTGATGACCAGTGAAGGTGATACCTGGCGTCGGCAACGTCGTCAGATGCAGTCGGGGTTCCACCGCCCCGGTGTCGAGGCCTGCCTGCCCCTGTTTCTCGATGTGGCACAACAGCAGGCCGGTAGCTGGCAGCGGGCGGCACGTAGCGGCGAGGCAGTCAATGTGACAGAGGCCGTTAGTGAGGCTGCCTTGGAGGTGATGCTGCGAGCACTTTTCTCTGTTGACCTTGCCGACATTCCGGCGCAGTCCTTTGAGCTGGTTAGCAGATACAGTAAACGTGACCTGCAATTCGCCATAAAATTTCGGGCTCTTGGCAAGTTGATACAAGGATTTATCGAGCGGCGCCGAAAGGAAAATGACTACCCTGTGGATTTATTGACGCATACTTTGCAGGCGGTCGACCGGTCGAGCGGAGAGGGCATGAGTGACCGGCAGGTTATTGATGAAATGCTGACGCTGATTGTTGCCGGTCATGAGACGACTGCAGCAACTCTGAACTGGGTCTGGTATCTGCTTGCGGCCCACCCGGACAGTATGCGGCGAGTAGTCGATGAAGCAGGGCAGTTGAACCTTGACAGTCTGGACAGCGTTGCATTGGAGTCACTGGCCTATACGCGCGCCGTTCTGCAGGAAGCGTTACGCCTTTATCCGCCGGGTTGGTTGTATACGCGCCAGGCGCTGAATGAAGATCAACTGGGTCCCTATACGCTACCGGCTGGCAGCGATGTGTTTATTTGTAGCTACCTGTTGCACCGGCACCCCGAGTACTGGGAACAGGCCGAAGCCTTCGATCCAACCCGTTTTCTGGGTGATGCAAATTGGGAGCGCTATGCCTATCTGCCGTTTTCTGCAGGTCCTCGCCATTGCATCGGCGAAACCTTTGCCAACATGGAAATGCTGGTACATCTGGCAGTAATTGCTTCACAGGTTTCACCTGAATCACCCGGAAAAACAGGTATTGAACTGGATGCTGACGTAAATCTGCGTCCGCGTCATCCTTTGTGGCTGAAATTCCGGGTAAACAGCCATGGCTGAAGCAACAACGCTGGCGGATCTTTTGCTTGTTCCTGCGTCGCCTCAGCGTGGGTTGCGATTTCTCCGCAGCCAGGACCGCGAAAGCGTCATCAGCTATGCTGAATTGCTGCAGCGGGCACTGCGCCTGTTGGCAGTCTTGCAGTCACGTGGACTGAAACCCGGTGATACGCTGGTGCTGTTTGTGCGCGACAATCGCGCTTTTATTGATGCTTTCTGGGCCTGTCAGATCGGCGGGCTCATCGCTGTACCACTTGCAGGGGGCGTTCGCGAGGATGCGCTCGGCAGGCTTGAACGTGTAGGCACACTGTTTGAAACAGCCTGGCTGTTTACCGAGCGTGAACTCTGGCAGCGGTGCAAACAGACGGCTGGTTCGCAATCGCAGTTTGATAAGCGGGTTTGTCTTATGGAGGATATCACCCGGTCTGATGACACCGGTGAACTGCATCATGCACAACCCGAAGATATAGCCTTCATACAGTTCTCATCCGGCTCTACCAGCGAGCCCAAGGGTGTACAGCTCAGCCACAGGAATCTGCTCGTCAATATCCGTGATATCACACGGGCAGCAGCAATAAGTGCTGATGATACAACGTTGAGCTGGATGCCATTAAGTCACGACATGGGTCTGATCGGTTTTCATCTTGTACCGTTGCATAACGGGATCGACCAGGTGTTGATGGATACTGATGTCTTTGTGCGTCGTCCGGCGCGCTGGTTGCGAGCAGCGTGTAATTATAGTGCAACGCTATTGTGCTCCCCGAGCTTTGGTTACAGGCACTACCTCAAGGCAGTTGACCCCGACAACGAGTCGCTGAACCTGAGTCATGTCCGTCTTGTCTTTAATGGCGCCGAACCGGTGTCTCCTGGCGCCTGCCGGGCATTTACCCGGGCCCTGAAGGCCAGTGGCTTGCCTGAAGAAAGTATGTTCCCGGTTTATGGCCTGGCGGAAGCCAGCCTGGCCGTTACCTTTCCAAGGCCCGGCGATCAATTACGGACGCTTGTGCTGGCGTCCGGGCAGCTTGCGCCGGGAGATCGCGTGGTACCGGTTGAGGTTTCCACGCAAGCCCACGAACTCGTCTGCCTGGGTCATTCCTTGCCAGCCTGCAAAATTCGCATCTGTGATGACCAGGGCAGGCAACTACCCGAGTTTACTGTCGGTCATGTGAAGATTCGTGGTGACAATGTCACCCGTGGTTACTACCGCTGCCCGAAGTGTGATGAAGCCGCCTTTATTGATGGCTGGCTGGATACCGGTGACCTTGGTTTACTAACGACTGACGGTTTGTTTATTACCGGACGCTGCAAGGACATTCTGTTCGCCGGCGGGCAAAACTGGTATCCGCAGGATATCGAAGCTGCGTTGCAG
>JBHPFC010000022.1:0-39591 GCA_042576405.1 Pseudomonadota bacterium
TGGAGGTCTGCATGCTTCGCATGCTCCGTTAGCGACATAGGCATTGGCTGACGGGTTGAACTCAGGGTTTCCTGGAGACAGCCCACTGTTTTTTATTACGAACTTTTCCATATAGTAAGCTACAAGCAAAAAACGGGCCGCCGTTTTTTGCGATGCAGCCGGGGAATGGAAAAGGGGCTCGAAGGCCCCTTTTGATAACCGGCTTTTCAGTAAGCATTCTGGCCGGCCACAACTTTGAGTCGGGCATTTGCATCACAGCAATCGCCGGAACCTGGTTGGCGGACTACTTTGTCGGTAACCGGGAGCTATTTGCCGGTTGCTGAGGTGTCTGCATACAGGCACTCAGCATCAGCTTCATCAAACTGATAAAACGAACCATGCTCATCCGTTTTCATCCTCGTGCGCGTTACGGCCAACAGAGGGTTGGACGATCTGTAACGCGCTCAAAGATCTTAAATAGGGGCGTTGTAACAGCACCTTCTCCGGTAAATTTGCCAGTACATCCAAAGCTTTTGATTTGCTGTCGAAATCGCCATAGAGTAAATGCCAGCGCTGTCGCCCGCTGACTTCCGAGCGGTAAAGGTAAATATCCGCGAGCAGGTCTGCATAATCTTGAGTGCGCAGAATCTTTTCGACTTTGTTCAGGTCGTCGTCATCACTTAATAGCAATTGTATGGTGAGTCCGCCAGCCGCCGTGTTAAGCAGCTTGTCCTGAGTGGCGCGCAGTCGCGCGGATGTCAGTGGCAGTCCGGCTGCCGGTTTCATGTTCAGTGCTGCCTGGCGAATGTTGTCAATATTTTGGCTGATTCGCACCGGGGCTGACGCTTTAGCCGCGGGGACGGCATCAGGCGCCCGGTTTATCAGCTGCAGGGTGGCGACGGCCAGCGCAAAACCGGCAAGCAGCCCGGTCGCCAGGCCTTTTGGCAGACTTCCTCTCTGCGTGCTCGGGCGATCATCCCCTGCAGCACGGTGCGCGTGGATCCAATGCACGCGTTCAGCACCGCCGGCGAAGGCGGCGAGCATGGCTTTGTCGGCCAGCACATTCAGGCGCCGGATTAGACCACGTGAAGACCAGACCAATTGTTTGTAGGCCGGGGCCGTAAATAATTCCTTACCTGTGTAGCCTGCGCTGTGCAGGCGAAATCGAACGTAGTCGCGTACTTCGGCGGCGCTCAGCGGATCCAGGTTAAAGCTGTGGGTGATACGGTCTTTGAGCTGACGAAGATTATAATTATCAAGCAGTTGGTCTAACTCTGGCTGGCCAAAGAGGACCAGTTGCAGGAGCCTGGAGCGGCCGGTTTCCAGGTTGGCAAGCAGGCGGATTTCTTCCAGTGTCTCCAGCGGCATGCGCTGGGCTTCCTCGACAAATACGACGACCTGACGACCTTGGTGGTGAGCCTGCAGAAGGTAGTTTCGCAGCAGTTGCCGGAGGTGCAGGCGGGGCGTTTCCGGCGACACTGAGAGCTGAAGCTCTATCGCAATGGCGGCAATGATTTCGTTCTCACCAAGGCCTGGATTGGCTAGATAAACCACCTCGACACTGTCAGGCAGACGGTCCTGCAGCATACGGCACAGCATGGTTTTTCCAGTGCCGATTTCACCAGTCACCTTGATGATGCCCTCACCTTCGTTGACGGCATAAATCAGGGTGTCCAGGATCGCTGCACGCTGACCACCACCAAAAAAATGTCGGCTATCCGGCGTTATCATGAAAGGGGCCTTGTTTAACCCGAAGTGCTTGTTATACATATTAATTTTTCCGTAAATTGCTGCAAGCTCCTGTTACAGCAGCAATTTGCGCGCCATTGGTGGACAGGCGGTTGGCTGGAAAGTTAAAAGCTGAGCGGGATTACGTTACTGCGGCTATTAAGCGCAGTAGTATCCTGGCGGTGTGCCTGACGAGGCTACGAGGGCTAGCAGCCAGATGGGCCGTTAAGATGGAGTGATCCGGTTAGAGCTGCCAGATCAGCAAGTTCGTGCTTTTGCAGATAAGCTGTTATCCCCTGATTAAGTTTTTGGCAGACCAGGGGGTCATAAAACAGCGCGGTACCGACACCGACGGTGGTGGCGCCGGCAATGAGAAATTCGATTGCATCGTTGACCGTGGTGACACCGCCCTGACCGATGATGGGCACTCCATGTGCCTTGCACACCTGGTAGACCTGATGCACTTTCAGGAGAGCAATTGGCTTGATCGCCGGACCTGACAGGCCACCCTGGTTATTACCGATCACCGGCTGACGTTTTTCAATATCGATGGCCATGCCCATCAGTGTATTGATCACGGCAAAAGCATCGCTGCCAGCCTCGATACAACGGCGGGCATTTTCGCCGATGTCTGTCTGGTTCGGTGACAGTTTGGTGATTAGTGGTTTGTCAGTAGCCTTGCGGCAGATTTCGACTACGCGCGCTGACATATCGGGGTCATTACCAAAGGCAACGCCACCTTCCTTGACGTTGGGGCAGGAGATATTGATTTCTATGGCATCGATGGGCGAGTCATTAAAGCGCCGGGTGACTTCATAGTATTCCTCAACGGTGGAGCCCGAGACATTGGCAATAAAACGCGTTTCAGAAAAATCCAGTTCGGGGAGTATCTCGTCTATAACATAATCGACGCCCGGGTTTTGCAAGCCTATAGCGTTTAGCATACCCATCGGGGTTTCATAAACCCGATGTGGCTGGTTGCCCAGGCGAGGTTCCAGTGTCGTGCCCTTGAGGCAGATGGCGCCGACATCGCGGTTTGAAAAACCCCTGATGCGGGTATATTCCTCGCCGAAGCCAACGCAGCCGGATAAAAGTACCAGTGGTGAATCGAGTTTCAGACCGCAGAAATCGACAGCGAGGGGTTGCTTTGACAAAACCATTACCTGTGTATTTAACCTCGAAATCGACTATGTTGAAAGCCGCGCCATTATAACGCACTCGATGGACAGACCGCGTACACTTGTCGTATTCCTGACTGCGGATAGATAATGCATGTTTCATGTCGTGCTGTATCAGCCTGAGATTCCACCCAATACGGGAAACGTAATCAGACTATGTGCGAATACCGGTAGTCGGTTACATCTTATCGAGCCGCTGGGGTTTGAAATGGATGATCGCAAATTACGGCGCGCCGGCCTTGACTACCATGAGTGGGCCGAGGTTTCTGTACACGCTTCACTCGAGAAATTTTCTGAGCAGGTCGCGCCCAGCAGGCTGTGGGCGGTATCGACGCGTGGCAGCCAATGTCATGCCGATGTCGCTTACCAGTCCGGCGATGCATTTCTGTTCGGGCCGGAAACACGGGGCTTGCCACAGGCGTTGATCGACGAGTTGGGTGCTTCGCAGATCCTGCGTTTACCCATGGTGCCCAATAGTCGCAGCCTGAATCTGTCGAACGCCGTCGCGGTGCTGGTGTATGAGGCATGGCGCCAGGTCGGGTTTCAAGGTAGTGCCTAGCAACCAGGGCGGGTTTTAAACCGCCTCAGGTTTGGCGTCGCGCGCGAGCAGGGTATCAACAGCCGAAGCTGCCGGCTCATTGTCGAACAGTACGCGCTTGACCTGGTGAGTAATCGGCATATCTACACCGTGGCGTTGGGCCATGGCATCGAGTTCACGGGCTGTATGCAGGCCTTCCACTGCTTGCCCGATATCCTTTACAGCCTTGTCCAGTGCTACACCACGACCCAGTGCCAGCCCCAGCCGCCGGTTTCGTGACTGGTCATCGGTGCAGGTCAGCACCAGATCGCCGACACCGGCCAGGCCCATGAACGTTTCACGTTTACCACCCAGTTCGGTACCCAGGCGCATAATCTCGGCCAGACCCCGTGTTATCAGTGCAGCACGTGCATTGGCGCCATAACCCAGTCCATCCGATATTCCTGCAGCAATGGCGAGCACATTCTTGATTGAGCCACCAAGTTCAACGCCAATCAGATCGTCACTGGTGTAGGCTCGAAAACTCGGGCAATGAAACAGCCTGGCTACTGTATTGGCATATTCAATATCGTTGGAGGCTACGGTAACAGCTGTTGGTAGACCTTTGGCAACTTCGGTGGCAAAGCTTGGGCCGGAAAGCGCGGCGACATTCGCGTCATCGGTCAGCTCTTCAGCAACGACTTCGTGCAGGAATTTACCGGTGCCTGGCTCGAGGCCTTTGCTGGCCCAGACAAAGTTTAAGGGCGAGGTGCTGATTGAGCCTATTTTTTTCAGCACTTCCCGGAACCCTGAGCTGGGAACCACAGAGAGTATAAAACTGGCGTCTTTAAGCGCATCTTCCAGTTCAGAAACCGGCAGCACATTTTCCGGCAGAGGGATGCCTGGAAGGTAACGTTGATTTACACGGTCGTTGTTTAGTGCGTGAACATGCTGGCTATCGCGATCCCACAATTTAACCTTGTGACCATTGCGCGCCAGCAACATAGCCAGAGCGGTTCCCCATGATCCTGCGCCAAGTACAGTAAGGCATGAGGAAGGGTTAGGGTTCACGCTGTACTACTTACTGCAGGGCTTGTTCGCCTGGCTCAGTTGCAGCTTGATTTTGGCGCTGCGCAAATAAAGCATCAAAGTTTACCGGTGCCAGTAGTAGCTGGGGGAATCCACCCTTGGTAACCAGGTTTGCTATCTCTTCTCTGGCAAAGGGGAATAATATATCAGGGCAGGGTACGCCAAGTACGTGAGCCAGTTGTGTATCATCAAACCCGCTTATATTAAACATGCCTGCCTGCTGTATTTCGACCAGAAAGCCGGTTTTATCGCCGTCTTTCGCGGTGACGGTAATATTCAGTATCACCTCATACAGGTTTGTTTTAAGCCGCGAACCGGAGGTATTGATTTGCAAGCTTAATTTAGGATGGGTTTCAGCGGTTAATATAGCCGGCGAATTCGGCGCCTCGAATGAAGCGTCCTTCAGGTAAATGCTAATTATGTCTAAGGTAGGGCTGCTACCGCCGGTTGCCTGAGTGCTGTCGTCAGTCATTATGTTTATCCGTTAATATTTTAATGAGGTTATTTTGTGCTAACCGGCAAGTTGGCTTTCTCCCAGGCCACAATGCCGCCGCCCAGATTGTACACGCTTTCAAACCCGTTTTTTTTCAAAACCCCGCCTGCTGCGTTGGAGCGATTGCCGGACCGGCAGTAAGCAATTACCGGGCGGTCTTTAAATTTCCCGAGCTCTGAAACCCGTCCCGATAACTGGCTCAGCGGAATGTGGATCGCTTCCGGTAAATGGCCACCCTGATATTCCTTGTCTTCGCGTATATCAAGAAAAACCGCATTTTCCCGGTTGCTCAGTTGCGTGGCTTCAATCGCGCCTACTGTCAGCATGCCGCTGAGGCGACGGCTGATCTCACTATATATAAGTGCCGCCAGGGTGCCCACAAAGGCCAGAATCAGGAACGGGTGGTTACTGGTGAACTCGATAATTTGGGCGAAATCCACGCTGGATTTCCTCTAGGTCGGATTGACGGCTGACTTGGCCGTCAGGAGGTTTCCATACTGCAGAATACTTCCCGCATCATGCCAATCAGGCGCAAGGTGCGAGAGTCGCTGACGCGGTAGTAGACGCGGTTGGCATCCTTGCGGGACGCCAGTATGCCCTTGTCACGTAATATCGCCAGGTGTTGGGAGATGTTGCTTTGCGATGTACCTACGTGCTCCACGATATCCTGCACGCTGACTTCCTGCTCACCGAGGGTGCAAAGGATTTTCAAACGTAGCGGATGAGACATGGCTTTGAGGGACCGCGATGCACGATCAATATCCTCGTCACGCGTAATCAAGCTGCTATCAGTGGCTTGCAATACCATAGTTATTCGCTGCACCTGCGGTGTCTCTAAAAATTCACAAAAAGAGCACGGAGACCAATGTTTTAGACCTGCCCTTTATAATAAAAACATTATACAATAATAAGCCTGCGAAGAAAGGCGTTAATTCCTGTTGAGGATCTGCAAGAGAATGGCAGTCAAGCCCGAGATGGGCTAGACTGAGTCTAAATCAAGTTTTTACCCGTAGAATTTTAAGGATATGTCGAAAGTACCCAAGCCTGTCGCCCTGATAATCCTGGACGGATGGGGTTACAGCGAAGAAACCGAATCCAATGCCATTGCGGCGGCTAACAAGCCGGTCTGGGACCGCTTGTGGAAACAATATCCCCACAGTTTTATTCGGACCTCTGGTGCAGAAGTTGGTTTACCCGGTGATCAGATGGGTAACTCGGAGGTAGGGCATCTCAATCTGGGTGCCGGGCGGGTGGTCTACCAGGAATTCACTCGCGTTAGTCGTTCCATCAAAACGGGTTCTTTTTTTACCAATGCCACGTTAACAGACGCAGTCGACCAGGCTAAAGACTCTGGTAAGGCTGTGCATATTATCGGTCTGCTGTCGCCGGGCGGGGTTCACAGCCACGAAAAGCATATTCATGCCATGGTGCAGCTGGCGGTGGAGCGGGGAGCCGCTCAGGTTTATCTGCACGCCTTCCTCGACGGTCGTGATACCTCACCACGCAGTGCAGCGGCGTCTATTCAGCGAATGGAAGACAAATTTCGCGAATTCGGCGGTGGCCGCTTTGCATCGATCATAGGGCGTTACTATGCCATGGACCGTGACCACCGCTGGCCGCGGATCCAGGCGGCCTATGATTTGATTACCCAGGGCAAGGCCGAGTTTGAAGTGCCCGACGCAATGACCGGGCTGGATATGGCATATGCTCGCGACGAGAGTGACGAGTTCGTCAAGGCCACGCGCATTCAGCCGCCCGGTACGCCGGTGGTGACTGTTAATGACGGCGATGTTGTCATCTTTATGAATTTCCGTTCCGATCGTGCTCGACAGATTACCCGCCCATTCATTGAGCCGGATTTTGATGGCTTTGAGCGAGAGGTTTATCCGCGACTGGGTTGCTTTGCGAGCTTGACCGAGTACAACTCTCAGTTTGATGTGCCGGTAGCGTTTCCGCCGGAGCGGCTCAAGAATGTGTTTGGTGAATTTGCAGCCAGTCTGGGTCTGCGCCAGCTGCGTCTGGCAGAGACAGAAAAATATGCCCATGTGACGTTTTTCTTTAATGGCGGTATTGAAGAACCTTTCGAGGGCGAAGAGCGCATTCTCGTACCATCGCCGCTGGTGGCTACCTACGATTTACAGCCGGAGATGAGCGCCCCCAAGGTCACTGATCATCTGGTCGCTGCCATCAAGGGCGGTAAATATGATGTAATCATCTGCAACTACGCCAACCCCGACATGGTAGGGCATACGGGTAATTTCGACGCGGCAGTCAAGGCGATTGAAACAATCGATTCTTGTCTGGGGCGTGTGTATGAAGCCTTGCAGGAAGTGGGGGGCGAAGCACTGATCACTGCCGACCATGGCAATGCCGAGCAGATGCGCGGCAAGGAAACCGGTCAGGCGCATACCGCGCACACATCCAACGTGGTACCCCTGTTATACCTCGGACGTCCTGCAAGTCTCGAAGATGGTGCGCTTTCAGATGTTATACCGAGTGTCATTCATCTCATTGGCTTGCAGGTGCCAATGGAAATGACGGGCAGATCCCTGGTGGAGTTGTCGAGTGAAGACTCAGAAACGGATGCAACACTGAGTCGGGGCGCGGAAGCCTGACGGTGAGTTGGGCCGCTCACTCCTGCCGGCGGCTGAGAGCTTTTCTTGTTCTGGTGGGTATTGTCAGTTATACGTTGTCATCCGTGCCGGCGTTCGCCGGTGAAGACGCTGCCGAAAAAGCGGCTGAATTGGAACAATTGCGCGGGCGCATCAAATCGCTGCAAACGGAGCTGCAAAACAACCGTAAAAAAAAGACCCGTGCCGAGCAACGACTGGAAGCAGTCGAGCGAAAAATCAATGCCAGCAGCCGGGCACTCAAAAGCGTAGACGCTGAGCTAACCACGGTTCGCGCCCAACTCCGGCGTTTGCAGCAGGAAAGTCGAGCAGCATCCGAGGACGTGCGTTTTCAGGCAGGACGGTTGGCCGATGAGGCGCGTGCTGCGTATGCGATGGGCAGGCAGCAACAGGTCAAACTGTTACTGAACCAGGAGCAACCTGCAGCCATGGGGCGCATGCTGACCTATTTCACCTACCTGTCTCGTGCCCGGACCGAACGAATCGACACCATGCGTACTACCATCAATCGGTTACAAACGCTTGAAACCGATATCGACGTCAAAACACTGAATCTGACGGAACTGCGCGATACTCAAAAACACAAGTTTGAAACCCTTCAGTCGCAGAAAAGGCAGCGCAAGCAATTGATTGCGTCTCTTTCAGGTCAGCTTGCAGCCCAGGGTAGTGAGCTGGAGAATCTGCAGCAAGACGAGCAGCAATTGCAGGAACTGGTCTATTCGCTACAGGAGTTGCTTACTGACATACCCGCTGATGCCAATCAGGATAGGCCGTTTAAATCGCTGAAAGGCAAACTGCGTTGGCCAGCGAAAGGTCATTTGTCGCGGCGTTTTGGTACGCAGCGTGGTAGTAGTGGACTGACCTGGCAAGGCGTGTTGATCACTGCGCCGGAAGGCGGGCAAGTGAGAGCGGTCTCCCAGGGGCGGGTCGCGTTTGCGGATTGGCTGCGTGGTTTCGGGTTATTGCTGATAATCGATCACGGGGACGGATATATGAGCCTTTATGGCCAAAATCAGGCCTTGTATAAGGAAGCCGGTGAATGGGTCGATAGCGGTGAAGTGGTGGCAACATTGGGCGCCAGTGGCGGCCAGGCGGATGCCGGGTTGTACTTCGAGCTTCGGCACAAGGGTAGGCCGCAAAACCCTGTCAGGTGGTGTGCGGGAAAACCCGGTACAGTTCCCGGTTGAAGCGGTTTCTGCCATCCAGCGTCAAGCTATGGTATCGTCACCACTATTCGAATGGCCAACTCTTTGTAGGCTCTGATAATTTTTGATTATGCGGCGGTACAGTTAGCCGCCAGGCTGGATGTTAATGACTATTAAAAAGCAAAATATTGCGCTACTTATGGTCGGTATAGTGACCGGGTTGTCTATTTCTATTGGCCATGGTGTTTTTGCCGAACGTGAGCGGCCGTCAGCGGCGGCAGGATTACCTGTCGAGGAATTGCGTACCTTCAGCGACGTGTTCGGGCGCATCAAGAACGATTACGTGGAAGACGTCGAAGACGCCGACATGCTGGAGAATGCAATCCGCGGTATGTTGTCCGGCCTTGATCCGCATTCATCTTACCTGGATCACGAACAGTTCAAGGAGTTGCAGGTAGGTACTTCCGGAGAGTTCGGAGGGCTGGGAATTGAAGTTGGTATGGAAGATGGTTTTGTCAAAGTCATCGCCCCGATTGACGATACCCCGGCGCAGCGTGCCGGCGTGCAGGCCGGTGATCTCATTATTCGTCTCGACGACACTCCGGTGAAAGGCCTGACGCTCAACGATGCCGTTAAGATCATGCGTGGAAAGCCCGGCACAGTGTTGAAACTGACAGTGGTGCGTGAAGGTGTAGAGAAGCCAATCAAGATTGATATCAAGCGTGCCATTATCAAGGTGCGTAGTGTCAAGAGCAGAATGCTCGAAGGTGATTTCGGTTATGTGCGCATCTCGCAGTTTCAGTCCAAGACGGCGGAAAATATGGTTGACGCCATTGACAAGCTGAAGAAGGAAGCTGGTGGCACACTCAAGGGGATGGTGCTCGACCTGCGCAATAACCCTGGCGGCGTGCTTAACGGTGCTGTGGCTGTTTCCGATGCCTTCCTCAAGAAGGGGCTGATTGTTTATACAGAAGGCCGGGTCAGTGATTCCAAGTTGCGTTTTAATGCAACGCCCGATGACATACTCGACAATGCGCCGATTGTGGTGCTGGTGAATCAGGGTTCAGCGTCGGCTTCGGAGATCGTGTCCGGTGCTTTGCAGGATCATCACCGTGCAATCATTGTAGGTACCCAGACATTCGGTAAAGGTTCTGTGCAGACGATACTGCCATTAAGTAACGGCACAGCCGTCAAGTTGACGACAGCCCGGTATTACACGCCGTCAGGTCGTTCGATTCAGGCGGAAGGTATTGTGCCGGACATTGAGCTCGATCAGGTACGCGTTTCTGCTGTGGAGAGTTCGTTTGAGCCGATCAAGGAAGCTGACTTGTCGGGACATCTGTCAAACGGCAATGGTAAGAAGTCTGATAAAGAGTCCGACAAGGACGCTGAGCAGGAAGAAGAATCCCTGGCGCAAAGTGATTATTTGCTATACGAAGCGCTCAATTTATTGAAGGGCCTCTCGATACAGAGGGAGCAAATGCAATGACACATCGAACCGGCTTCTGGCCGGTTCTTTTTTTTGTACTGTTGTTAGGGGCGCCTGTGCAGGCACAGGAGAGCGATGTTGTGCCCGCAATCAGTATCATTATCGATGATATGGGCAAGCGGCTGCTGTCTGAACAGCGGGTACTGGCGCTACCTGGTCCTGTAGCCTGTGCGTTTCTGCCACAGGCAGCATACACCCGTGAGCTGGCTATCGAAGCCTTTGGCCGTGGCAAGGAAGTAATGCTGCATCTTCCTATGGAGGCTGTCAGTGGCCACCGCCTGGATGCCGGTGCCGTCACGCTGGAAATGACGCGGCATCAGTTTATGCAGACGGTAAAGGAAAATCTGGACGCCGTACCCCATGTAAAGGGTGTCAACAACCACATGGGAAGTTTACTGACTCGCCATCCCGGGCATATGCTATGGCTGATGCAGGCAATGCAGCAGCAGAATACGCTTTTCTTTGTTGATAGCCGCACTACTGCGTCGACGGTCGCCAGGCAGATTGCTGCGGAGAATGGTGTCCCCAATACCGAGCGCAATGTGTTCCTGGATCACAAACTGGATGCACAGACTCTTGAGTATGAGTTCAACCGGTTGCTGCAACTGGCGCGTAAGCAGGGTAGCGCTGTAGCGATTGGTCATCCGCATCCGCAGACGCTGGCGCTGCTCGAAAAGTGGTTGCCACAGCTCGAACATCTGGGTATACGGTTATTACCGGTCAGCGAACTCATTCATCATCAACAGGAGGTTGAGCAATCATGGCAAGCGTCCTGGTCCCCCTCGCACAAGGCTGCGAAGAACTCGAAGCCATCACTGTAGTTGATTTGTTACGTCGCGCCGGCATTGGCGTGGTCACCGCCAGTCTTGATGCGCAGCCGGTACGCGCTTCACGCGGTTCCGTGCTGGTGGCGGATGTAACCCTTGATGACGCGGTCAAACAAAAATACGATATGATTGTTTTGCCTGGCGGCCTGCCGGGTGCTGACTTTCTTAACGAAGATCCGCGTATTCTCGGTTTATTGAAGGAAATGTCTGAAACCAATCGCTACACTGCGGCAATCTGTGCGGCACCCAAGGTGCTTGCCAGCGCGGGCTTGCTTAGCGGCAAGAGCGCAACCAGCTTTCCCGGGATACTGGACGGTGTTGAAGGCGTCAATTACTCGGAAGATGCTGTGGTGCAGGACGGCAAGCTTATTACCTCCAGGGGGCCGGGAACGGCTATGGATTTCGCCCTGACGTTAATTGAAAACCTGGTTGGCAAAGAGAAACGGGACGAAGTGGAGGCTGCATTGCAGCGGCCCCGGAATACAGTATGAAGTTAATCGAAGTGGTCGCCGACCCCGGTGACCTGGATGCTATGGCCAGTTTTCTCACCGATGAGTTCGATGGGCTGGAGTGCTGGCACAGCGAGATGGCTGAGGACCAGCGTCAAAGTATTCGCATGCTGGTCGATGACAGCCAGCGTCAGGCCGTGCTGGATCGTTTGCAGGATTTGCTGGCGACAACCAGTAACGCCCGAATTGTTGTGATGCCAGTCGAGGCTGTTTTGCCGCGGATGGATGTTCCCGAAGTGCCTCCCAACGGCAAGGCGCCGAGTTCCAAAAAATCATCGGGCTCGACGCGTGAAGAAATTTATAACCAGATCGAGAAAGGCGCCCGCCTGGATGGCAACTTTGTTATCCTGGTGGTGCTGTCGACAGTGGTCGCAGCGATTGGCTTGCTGGAAAACAACGTTGCCGTGGTCGTTGGCGCGATGGTGATTGCGCCATTACTGGGACCCAATCTGGCGCTGGCATTTGCGGCGACGCTGGGTGACCGTGATCTGATGCGCGACTCGTTGTGGACAAATCTGGTTGGGCTGTCATTGGCGCTTATGCTATCTGTCATCATTGGCTGGATCTGGCCGGTCTTGAATCCAGGTCCCGAGCTTTTGTCACGAACATTTGTTGGCTTTGATGATGTTGTGCTCGCACTGGCATCCGGGGCCGCTGCGGCGCTATCGCTTACCAGCGGGGTCGCCAGTGCACTGGTCGGTGTGATGGTTGCGGTAGCGCTGCTGCCGCCGACCGCAACGTTGGGGATGATGCTGGCGTCTGCCCAGTATCAGCTGGCCTCGGGAGCCGCGTTGCTGTTGGCGGTAAATATTGTAAGCGTGAATCTCTCTTCCAACCTGGTGTTTCTTTTCAAGGGTGTGCGGCCAAGAACCTGGTTGGAAAAAAACCAGGCTCGCCAGTCTACTGTCTGGGTGGGACTATTCTGGCTCGTTGCCCTGGTTATGTTGTCCATGGCGGTGTATTTGCGTAACTGGGTTCGCGCCTGAATTTGTCGGTAGCACGTAGACTCGTCGAAAATATTTACAAATTGTATGCATGGATTGTTTTTGGTGATGATAGTGTAACTATCTAAAAACCCAAGTATATAAGTGTAAACTAATGCGTCAAGATTGTCGGGTAATTTTACGCGGGAATATGGTTTTGTCTTTATAGTAACGTAACTGATTGTTTAATAAAGAGTATAAATTCTGGCCCGTATGTTGCTTTATGCTAACGACCGATACCAATAACAAGCAGATAAAACGTCGTCGTAGAAGATTGGAGTTTTAAGCGAAAACGGTGTTGGAGGAGATGATTACAATAAATCGTAACAAGCCGGAGGGGGCTTGGCGCGTAAACTGAACAATAACAAGGCTCACAGAATCAAAATAAGTTCAAATCGAAAGAGCCCAATTTAGCCCGCCTTTAGGCGGGTTTTTTATTGTTCTTAATTGTTGAATATTGCGCGGTCAATCAGGGTCGCTCCAGGCGAAAACCAATGCCATCACCGCCAAGCCGCCCAGCATCCAGCTGAGGAGCGGCGCACCACCCAACATTGCGGGGGTGTAGCCGTCCAGGCCGTAAATAACCGCGGCGCTGATTAACAGCGCGCCGCCCACGATCCCCGCGACTGTCCGTTGCTGGGAACGACGTATTTGATGACGTAATTTCTCCAGCTCTCTGGATTCCCACTGTACTCGTAATTTGCCTTCGCTGGCTTGTCGTAGCGTGCGGTGCAGGAGTGCGGGCAGTTCCGGTAACCGTTCGCTCCATTCTGGCAGGCTGCGGCGCATCCGTTTGGCAAAAGCGCGTGGGCCCACCTGTTCGCTCATCCAGTGTTCGAGGAAAGGCTTGGCTGTCTGCCAGAGGTCAAGGTCAGGATAAAGCTGACGTCCCAGGCCTTCGATGTTTAGCAGGGTTTTCTGCAATAACACCAACTGTGGCTGGACTTCCATGTTGAAGCGCCGCGCCGTCTGGAACAAGCGCAACAACAGCAGTCCAAATGAAATCTCCTTGAGAGGGCGTTCGAAAATTGGTTCGCACACAGAACGAATTGCGGCTTCGAATTCGTCTACTCGTGTGCCCGGTGGAACCCAGCCAGATTCCAGGTGCAGTTCGGCAACGCGTCTATAATCGCGGCGGAAGAAGGCAAGAAAGTTTTCCGCCAGATAGCGCTGGTCGTCGGGACTCAGGGTGCCCATGATGCCGAAGTCGACGGCCATATACTGGCCGTCCGTGGATACAAAAATATTGCCCGGGTGCATGTCAGCGTGAAAGAAGTTATGCCTGAATACCTGGGTAAAAAATATTTCCACGCCGCGTTCGGACATCTCCTTCAGGTCAACCCCGGCGTTCTGCAGAGCGACAATGTCGTTGACCGGGAGCCCGTAAATCCGCTCCATGGTCATGACGTTAGGGCGACAATAAGGCCAGTAGACCTCCGGTACATGCAGCAGGTCCGAATCTGTGAAATTACGTCTTAGCTGTGATGCGTTAGCGGCCTCGCGTAGCAGGTCCAGTTCATCGTAGAGGTTTTTTTCAAATTCCGACACAACCTCGCGAGGACGCAGACGCTTGCCTTCACTCCAGTAAGTCTCGGCCAGCCCGGCGATGTAGTGCATCAGGCTGACATCACGGCGAATAAACTTTTCTATGCCTGGGCGTAGTACTTTCACCACCACGTCTTCGCCGGAAACGAGCTTGGCAGCGTGGACCTGGGCGATCGAAGCGGAGGCGAGAGGTTCGATCTCAAAACGGGCGAAAATCTCCCCGATGGGTCGCTGAAAGGCGGCTTCAACAAGTCGTTGAGCAATCTGGCCGTCAAACGGCTCGACTCGATCCTGCAAGCGAGCCAGTTCTGCAGCTATATCGTCAGGAAGGAGGTCTTGCCGGGTGGAGAGTATCTGGCCGAACTTGACAAAAATCGGGCCCAGCTGTTCGAGAGCCCTGCGAATGCGGACAGCACGGGGTGTGCGCCGTACAAACCAGTGCCAGGGTGCAAGGTAACCGAGAAAACGCACTGGCCTGAACAAATGGGTGGCGAGAACGATTTCGTCAAGTCCGTTACGGACCAGTACCCAGTTGATGTGCAGTAAACGCAGTGCCTGCGATGGCCGGATCATGGCTTACTGCCATCCACTGAGTTGAGCAGCCGTTCAACGCGAGCATTGAGCCGGTCAGCATCGGCGCGCAGTTTGTCCACGTCTTCAAGGAAGTAACTGATTTCCACACGCGTGGGTAGAAGCCGCGCTTCTTCTTGGAGATACTCACTGCTGTTGTCGGCGAAGGTGTTGCCACTGTCCTTGAAGAAGTGCCGTGTATGGTGGACGAGCTTGCCGGCCTGGTGAGCGACGATATCGCCGGTGAATTTTGACAGCTGCTCTTCCCAGTCCCAGTCGCCGCCGATAAATATGTCCTGGAATTGCTCTCCAATCCCGGTGTCGCCCTCTATTTGTACCGCACCCTGGAACAAGGCGTCCTCGCGGGAATCGAGGCCCAGGCGAGCAAATCCCAGCGGAGAGCCTGTAAGCAAGGTGTCGACATCGCCTTCATACTGACCAAGCACCTGCACACCATCACCATCGGGCAGGAAGTAAAGCGTAATACCGGTTCCGCTCAATATGATAGCAATGCACTTTCCCGCCAGCGCCGAGCAACGTTTTAATGCTGATGAATCCTGTTTTAGATACAGGTCAAGTGCGGATTCCAGTACGGCGGCCAGTGTCGAGGCGGTGGTCACAGTGATGCCGCTCGGGCTTAGTAGCGAAAGCCACGGTGCAAAGCAACAATGCCACCGCTCAGGTTAAAGTATTCGCAATCTTCGAATCCGGCCAGTTGCATCATTTCCTTGAGAGACTCCTGGTCGGGATGCATGCGTATCGACTCAGCCAGGTAGCGATAGCTCGATTCATCCCTGGCTATCAGTCGTCCCATCATGGGCAACAGCCTGAAAGAGTACAGGTCATAAACCTGCTTCAACCCGGGTACCACGGGCTTGGAAAACTCCAGTACCAACACCCGCCCGCCAGGCTTAAGCACCCCGTACATGGACTCAAGTGCTTTCTGTTTGTCAGTTACGTTACGCAGGCCAAAGCCGATGGTGATGCAGTCGAAACTGTTTTCCGGAAACGGCAATGTTTCGGCGTTGGCCTGGACGAAACGTATGTTGCCACTCACACCCTGGTCGAGCAGGCGCTCCCGGCCTACATTCAGCATGGAGGCGTTAATATCACCAATAACGACTTCACCGGTGGGTCCGACAATCCGGCTCAGTTTAGCTGCCAAATCTCCGGTTCCACCTGCCAGGTCCAGAATACGTTGCCCTGGCCGGGCGCCAGAGCGTTCTATGGCAAAGCGCTTCCACAGGCGGTGGATGCCCAGCGACATGGCATCGTTCATAAGGTCATAGTTGTCCGCAACCGAGTCGAACACGCCGGCCACGCGGCGCTGCTTTTCGTTCCAGTCGACCTGTTCGTATCCGAAGTGCGTGGTTTTCTCTGTCATACGGGTACTCGCAATGCGGTGTTGGTGATGGTTGACTTCTAAGCCTTGGTGCCCAGCTGCGAGTGTGGTGCTCCCGCGGCTTGCAGGCGATCAAGGTAGTCTTGCCAGTTTTTGTCCTTGTTCGCACCGAGTTTGTAGAGCGTATCCCAGGAATAAATACCGGTGTTATGCTCATCGTCAAAATAGATTTGAATCGCATAGTTGCCAACTTGTTCGATACGTTCAATACCGACACCTTCCTTGTCTACCTGTAGTACGCCTTCGCCAGGGCCGTGGCCCTGTACTTCTGCAGATGGTGAATGCACGCGCAGGTATTCACAGCTCATTTCGAATTCTGCGTCATCATCGAATTTGATGGTTAGCATTTTCGATGGCTTATGCAGCTTGATTTCTGTTGGGTGTGGGTTGTCCTTCGCCATGGCGAACCTCGTCAATTATTCTAAAGAATGTAGCGGCTCAGATCTTCATCCTGGGCCAGGTCAGTTAACTGATTGTTGACGTAGTCGGCATTCACAGTGACTAGTCTGCCTGTCTGGTCGGCTGCTTCAAAGGAGACCTGTTCCAGTAGCCGTTCCATAATAGTGTGCAACCGCCGCGCACCAATGTTTTCGGTTCGTTCATTGATATCCCAGGCAACACTGGCGAGACGCTCTATGCCGTCTTCGGTGTATGTTAGCTGCAGCCCCTCGGTTTGCATCAAGGCGCTGTATTGTTCGGTGAGCGACGCGTCCGGCTCAGTGAGTATACGTACAAAGTCCTGTACACCGAGGGCTTTCAGTTCGACGCGGATCGGTAGCCGGCCTTGCAGTTCGGGGATCAGATCCGAGGGCTTCGACAAATGGAAAGCGCCGGAGGCAATAAACAGGATATGGTCTGTTTTTACCATGCCGTGTTTGGTAGTCACGGTGCTGCCTTCCACCAACGGGAGCAGGTCACGTTGCACGCCTTCCCGGGATACGCCCGGACTGCCACCACCGCTCTGGTCGCTGCGTTGAGTGACCTTGTCAATTTCGTCGATAAAGACGATGCCGTTCTGTTCGGCGGCGTTGAGTGCCTTGCGCTTGATGTTATCTTCGTTAACCATCTTGCCGGCTTCTTCATCGGCGAGAATTTTAAAGGCTTCGGCGACACGGAGTTTGCGTGCCTTGGTCTTGCCACTGCCAAAGTTCTGAAACATGCCCTGCAGCTGGCTGGTCATTTCTTCCATGCCGGGCGGTGCCATAATCTCAACGCCGACTGGTGTCGCGGAGACTTCGATTTCGATTTCCTTGTCATCGAGTTTGCCCTCGCGCAACATTTTGCGAAACTTCTGCCGGGTTTCGTTGCTGCTGTCATCTTCCGTCCCGGCGCTGAAACCGACACCGCGTGGTTTAGGCAACAGCGCATCCAGGATAGACTCTTCGGCGGCATCCTCAGCGCGATGGCGCACCTTGGCCATCTCATCTTCGCGGACCATCTTGATCGCGACGTCCATCAGGTCCCGGATAATTGATTCAACGTCGCGACCAACATAACCAACTTCGGTGAACTTGGTAGCTTCAATTTTCATGAAAGGTGCGTTAGCCAGCTTGGCCAGCCGCCGGGCTATTTCGGTCTTGCCGACACCGGTTGGACCGATCATGAGAATATTTTTTGGCGTGATTTCACTGCGCAGCGGTTCATCAACCTGCTGGCGACGCCAGCGGTTGCGCAGTGCGATGGCGACGGCGCGCTTGGCTTCGTCCTGTCCAATAATATGTTTGTCCAGCTCCTGGACGATTTCGCGTGGGGTCATCTCAGACATCGAGTTCTTCCAGGGTCAGGTTCTGGTTGGTGTAGACGCAAATGCTGGCTGCTATTTCCAGGCCTTTTTGCACAATACTTCGGGCGTCCATCTCGGTGGTGTCCAGCATTGCCCGCGCAGCGGCCTGGGCAAATGCACCGCCTGAGCCGATGGCCATCAAACTGTCTTCTGGCTCGATAACGTCACCGTTACCGGTAATGATCAATGAGGCTTCCTTGTCGGCGACTACCAGCAGAGCTTCCAGACGACGGAGCATGCGGTCGGTGCGCCAGTCCTTTGCCAACTCGACCGCTGAACGTACCAGATGGCCCTGGTGTTTTTCCAGTTTTGCCTCAAAGCGCTCAAACAGAGTGAAGGCGTCAGCGGTGCCACCGGCAAAGCCAGCCAGCACCTGGCCGTGGTACAGGGTGCGTACCTTGCGCGCATTGCCCTTCATGACGGTGTTGCCCATCGATACCTGCCCGTCGCCACCGACGACCACGCGGCCGTTTCGACGTACGGAAAGAATAGTTGTGCCGCGATACTGTTCCACGCGATTTCCTGATTTTTCTGCAAAGGGCCGGAAATTGTACACCAGAAGGCCGGTTTAATTCAGATTAAAACCCGGAGCTTTCGACGGTTACGAGTCTTTCCCGGACTTGCGCGCGCGCGGGTGAGCCTGGTCGTAGACCTGAGCCAGATGCTGAAAATCGAGGTGGGTATAGACCTGGGTAGTGCTCAGGTTTGCGTGGCCGAGCAGCTCCTGAACGGCGCGCAGATCACCGCTCGATTCGAGCAGGTGAGTGGCAAATGAATGCCGTAGCGCGTGCGGGTGCAGGCGGCTGTCCAGGCCGCGCTGCAAAGCCCAGCGGCGGAAGCGCTGTTGTACACTGCGTGCGCCCAGGCGGGTGCCATTGCGGTTAATAAACAGTGCTGCCTCATCATTTTCGCAATGCAGGCTGCGAACCGGCAACCATAATTTCAGTATTTCAATGGCTTTCGAGCCTATCGGGACGATACGCGTTTTGCTGCCCTTGCCGAGTACCCGTGCCTCTGCCTGTTGCAGATCAATGTGTTGCAGATCGAGTCCAATCAGTTCGGCGAGGCGGAGACCGCATGAATAAGTCAGCTCCAGCATGGTGACATCACGCTGGCTTAGCCAGTCACCTGGCTTAACATCCAGCAGGATTTTAATGCGGTCAACGTCGAGGCTGTGGGGTAATTTCTTCGGCGAGCGGGGAGCACGTATATCCTGGGCGGGGTTGCTGCTGAGCTTGCCCTGGCGAATCAGGTATCGGCAAAAGCTGCGCAGCGATGACAAGGCGCGCTGGATGCTGCGTCCTGACAGGCCGCGCTGGTGTAATCGGGCCGCATACTGTCGCACCTGTACGGGTTGCAGCTGGTGCCAGCCGGCGATTTGCTCATTGTCGCAATAAGCCACAACACCGTCGAGATCGCGCCGGTAATTGCTCAGGGTATGTGGTGACAGTCGGCGCTCATCACGCAGATGGCTCGCAAAACGTTCCAGCCAGGCTGTTTGGCCTGCATCCACTACGCGGGGCTTTGGTTATCCAGTAATCGAACCAGTAATTCGCCAAGGTGCATCAGGAACACGGTACCCATACAGGGATTAAAGCGGTTTACTTCCCGGCTACCTATGGTCAGCAGGCCGCCACAGGCATTTTCGCCGAGAGGAATAACGGCGCTCGACTCGATAGCTGCGGCCTGTTCGCCAAACAGAAACTCGGCCTGGGCCTGCTTGAGACGGCCGCACTGGGGTTTGTTTTCCGTCAGCGGCGTCGGCAGCAGTTCTCTCAGCTGGTCATCGATGACCAGTGGCTGCGCACCGGTTTCCCGCTGTCGGGATTCATCCAGGTCAGGGAGGTGCAGAATGATGGCGTCAGCCATGAATTCGTTACGTAGCTGGTGTTCCAGACTTTCGACCAGTTCTGTCAGCGAGCCCGCGCCAATCAGCTCCAGTGTCAGGTTGTGGAGGCGTTCATTCAGGCGATCGTTGTCGCGAGCTACATCGACCAGTTCCAGCAGGCGCTGTTTCAGATCGTGATTCTGTTCTCGCAGCACCTGGACCTGGCGTTCAATCAACGATACTGCCTTGCCGCTTGCATGTGAGAGTTGCAGGTCGGCAAGCAGCTCAGGGTATTCGTTGAAAAATTCCGCGTGGTTGGCGAGGTAGTCATGAACCTGGCTGGCGTCCGGTTCGGAGTGTTGGGGTTCGGCGTTGGCCTGGCTTGTCATAGTACTATTGTGCCCTCGAATACAAAGGTAGCGGGCCCGGTCATCAGCACCGGGTGATCATCACCCTGCCAGCTTACCACAAGATCGCCGCCACGGAGTTCTGTTGTTACTTTGTCATCCAGCAGACCCTGTACGCGGCCTGCTACAACTGCGGCGCAGGCGCCGGAGCCACAGGCCAGCGTCTCACCGGCACCGCGTTCGAACACACGCAGGCGAATACGGTTGCGGTCGACGATTTCCATGAATCCGACGTTAACGTGGTTGGGAAACCGCGTGTGCGACTCCAGCAGCGGACCGAGTTTGGCCACCGGTGCCGTATCTATATGCGGAACTTCAAGCACTGCATGGGGGTTGCCCATGGAGACAGCACCAATCTCCAGCGTTTCGCCGTTTACCGAGATCGCATAACGCGGTGCCCGCACGGTGGCCTCAAAGGGTATAGCTTCGGGATCAAGACGTGGCGCACCCATATCGACAGTGACATTATCATCATCCTGAACAATGAGTTCGATACGGCCGGAACTGGTATCAACCGGGATACGTGTGGCATCGGTAAGTCCCTTGGCGCGTACAAAACGGGCAAAACAGCGCGCGCCATTACCACATTGTTCAACCTCTCCGCCGTTGGCGTTGAAGATCCGGTAACGGAACTCGCTGTCAGGTTGTAGAGACTTTTCCACCAGCAACAGCTGGTCGCAGCCGACGCCGTGTCGGCGATCGGCTATGTGTCGAACCTGGCTGGAATCCAGATCAACCTGCTGGTTGATCGCATCGATGACCACGAAATCGTTACCCAGACCGTGCATTTTGGTGAACTTCAGTTCCATGGAAAAACTATAACCGCAAAGGCAGGCAAAGTCGCGCCAGGCATGGGGAAAAGGTTTAAGGTTGTAGTTTGTCCTGCGAACAGTGTCTTTGGTATGTTAGGGGACAGAGGTTGAACGCGTCTTACAAACAACGGCGGGGTTTTCGTGGAATCTTCCAGAATGCCAGGCAGTGCAGTGATGACGGTGGCCGAACTCGGCCTGGAGCCGCTCGCCGACCTGCTATCAGTTTACGGGTTAGCGTGTGAGTGGATTGCGGAGGGCACCGAAATACCCGGCAGCTACTGGGGTGACCGTGAGGCAGGGGTCATTGGCAACAGACTCATAGTTCGAGCCGATACGCCAGTGCACTCAGCCCTGCATGAAGCCTGTCACTATATTTGTATGTCGCCAGCGCGTCGTGACAGTCTGCATACCGACGCGGGTGGTGATTACGAGGAGGAGAACGCGGTTTGCTATCTGCAGGTACTGCTTGCGGACGAGCTGCAGGCGGTTGGGCGGGAAAAAATAATGAGGGATATGGACGCCTGGGGTTACACATTCAGGCTGGGCTCTGCACAAGCCTGGTTCGATGAGGATGCCGGTGACACGCAATCGTGGCTGGAAGGTTTTGGATTAATAGACGAAGGTGGTCGGCCAACATGGCAGTTGCGTCGTGCTCGGAGTGACACCGCTTAAGAGTACCTACTGGTAGCATACTTCCCGGTTTACAAGCTGCCCCACACTATAAAGTGACGGTCGCTGACAATTTCGAATCCCAGTTTATCCAGTCTGCCTGTTTCCAGTTGCGAAAGTATCTCTTCCTGGTTATAGGCTGCGAGCAGAGAGTTATGAAAGTCCTTCTTCAGAACCGGCGGTTCGCCACTGGTGTATTCGGCGACAAGTTGTTCCACAGCTTCAGTGGACGCCGGCCGCAGTAAATCCATGATAAAAATTTTTGTGTCGCTACCCGCGAAGCGTTGAATGGTTTTCCAGAGCGTGTCGGGGGACTTCAGGTGGTGCAGCAGGCTGTTCGAAATAATTGCGCCGTAGCTTGTTTCCGGCAATACGGCATCGGGCAGATGTGCATTAAAATAGTCGATGCGCTGTTCAAGTCCGGCGGTCAGGTCTGCTTTGCGGGCCAGCGCCAGCATCGGTATGGATCCGTCAACGGCATGGATAGTGCATTCCGGAAAACAGCGCGCGAAACGCCGGCAGATATCACCTGGTCCGCAGCCCAGGTCAAGTACCGTAGCTGCGAGCCGGTTGCCAAAGCGATCCGTAAACAGTTCAACAAACCGGTCGTGTGGTTCGCTGAAATCAGCTTCTGCATAGGCTTGTGCCTGTGCGGGGTCGCTCATTAAATCCGGTTCAGGTATGCGCTGCAAGAGTCTCACTGGCGTCAGAAATCAGGAATGTGTTCACCGTCGAACAGGCTGGCTATTGATTCTCGCTCACGAACAATGTGGGCGTTGCTGCCGTCAACGAGAATCTCGGCGGCACGCGGCCGGCTGTTGTAGTTGGATGACATAGTGAAACCATAAGCGCCGCATGAGCGTACCGCCAGCAAGTCCCCCTGAGCAATTGCCAGCGGCCGTTCCTTGCCGAGAAAGTCACCGGTCTCGCACACCGGGCCAACCACGTCGTATATTTTGGTGGGGCGGTCAGCCGGAACAACAGCTACGATTTCCTGCCATGCGCTATACAGGGACGGGCGCACCAGATCATTCATGGCAGCATCGACTACCGCAAAATTCTTGTCTTCGCTTTCTTTCAGGTATTGCACCTCAGTGAGTAGCACGCCGGCATTTGCCGCGATAGCGCGCCCGGGCTCGATAAGGATTTCCTTGTTACTGTTAGCCAGTCTCGCCAGCAGGGGGCGCACATAGTCAGCGGGAGATGGTGGTTGTTCGTCACCGTATTGCACGCCCAGTCCACCACCGAGATCCAGGTGATGAATCTCAATGCCCTGGTGTTCAATTCGATCAACCAGTTCCAGCACACGCTCGAGCGCGTCAACAAATGGTGCGATCTCGGTCAGTTGGGAGCCGATGTGGCAATCAATGCCTTCAACGCTGAGATGCGCGGCGTCGGCAGCCTGTTTGTAGGCATCGTGTGCCTGATCGACACTGATGCCGAACTTGTTTTCTTTAAGACCGGTGGAAATGTATGGATGAGTGCGTGCGTCCACGTCCGGGTTGACGCGCAGTGACACCGGAGCAATGGTTCCGTGAGTGGCCGCGACACCGTTAAGACGTGACAATTCAGAGGTGGACTCCACGTTAAAACAGCGGATCCCGGCATCCAGCGCCTGCTCCATTTCAGCAGCTGTTTTTCCTACACCCGAAAAAACGATACGTGCCGGGTCGCCGCCGGCTTTCAGTACGCGCGCAAGTTCACCGCCAGATACAATGTCAAACCCGGAGCCAAGCTTTGCCAGTAGCGACAGCACGGCCAGGTTAGAGTTGGCTTTGACCGCGTAGCACACCAGGTGCGGGTGTTCACCCAGCGCCTCATCGAAGGCGCGCCAGTGACGTTCCAGCGTGGCGCGGGAATAGACGTAAAGCGGCGTGCCATGGCGGGCTGCCAGTTGCCGCAGATCGACATCCTCGGCCATCAGGTGGCCATTTCGGTAATCAAAAAAATCCATGACGCTTACAAATCCTCGGGGCGGGTCACTTCAGTTTCTTCCTGCTGGTCAGTGTCATCCTGAGCCTCTTGCTGCACGGTAGTTTCCTGGGGCAGGTAGAGATCGCCATACTGGCCGCAGCCTGTCAGCAGTACGGAAACCATCATAAGCAGTGTCGATAATTTGAAAAGCACATTGTGCTGTGGGGTTTTCATGGTCGGTCCTGAGTCAGCAAGAGCACGCAGTATACGAAGGTGGCTGGCAAAGCCCAAATCGAAAGGTGTCGCTGATTCAGGGAAAAGGTACCATGGACGCCCTCGGAAAACAGGAATTCAGCATGCTGGACATGATTGAGATTGAGCCGAAATCACCTGCGCGTAGTGCCGTTATCTGGCTGCATGGTCTGGGTGCTGACGGGCATGATTTCGAGCCGCTGGTGAAGCAGTGGCAACTGGCCGATGAGCTGGGTACACGCTTCGTATTGCCACACGCGCCGGTGCAGCCAGTTACACTAAACGGCGGTATGCGCATGCGTGCCTGGTACGATATTTATGATCTTGGTTTCGATGGTGAAGAGGATGCAGGGGGTATCGCCCAGGCCCGGCAATTATTGCTGGGGTTGATTGAGCGTGAACAGCAACGTGGTATTTCCAGCGAGAACATACTGCTTGCCGGTTTTTCCCAGGGTGGTGCAGTGGCCTTGCATACGGCGCTGCGCTGGGATAAACCGCTGGCTGGAGTGCTGGTGTTGTCCGCCTATCTGCCCTTGCATCAGAGCCTGGCAGCCGAAAAGCGGGCTGATCCGGGGTCGCTGGTAGTGCGGATGGATCATGGTGAGCAGGATCCGGTAGTGCCCTATCGTGCGGCACTGGCCAGCCGGGAGCTATTGCAGGCGGCGGGTTTCGATGTCGAATTCAATAGTTATGCCATGGAGCACGGCCTTTGTCCGCTGCAGGTTGACAGCCTGCGCGACTGGTTGGTGCAGCGCCTGCAAGCTGTGCGGGTTTGACAGGCGTCAAGGTTAAAGCTGCTGGCAACAGGCACAATTAGCGCCGTGAACAGACCACTGATTATGATATCGCTGATGGTCGCCATACTGCTTCCCTTGCGGAGTATGGCCATTGGTGAGCAGTTGTATGCGCAGCATTGTGCTGCCTGCCACGGCGCGGACGGTAGTGGCGGGGTTGGTGTGCCCCTGAATCTGCCGGATTTTCTGGCCGTTGCCAGCGATGACTATCTGAAGATCACCATCCGCGAGGGCAGGCCTGGGCGTGTTATGCCAGCGTTCCCTCGACTTTCCGATAGCGAGTTGGGCGCCCTGGTGACGCACTTGCGTAGCATGGCTGAGGTACCGGCGCCGGATTATTCTCCGCAACCACTGGCCGGGAATGCAGCTCGAGGTGAGCAGATGTTCACTAAGCACTGCGAAAGCTGTCATGGCGAGTACGGCAAGGGTGGCTCAGGGACGGGTGTGACTTTTTCTCGTCCACGCGATGCCCCGATTGTGGCTCCGGCGCTAAGCAATAGCGGTTTCCAGCAAGCTGCCAGTGATGCAATGTTAAAGGCAACACTGTTACGCGGGCGTAAGGGAACTCCAATGCCATCATTAAGCAGCCTGGGGTTGACCGAAGGCGATGCCGATGATCTGGTTGCTTATCTTCGTACGTTGCGTACAGACAGCGTGCAGATGGAACCGGACGATCACGAAGTTGTTATCCAGTACGAATCTTCCTATGACCTGGAGCAGACGCTCGAAAACCTCAAGCAGGCAGTTGTCGGCAGGAATTTCAGAATTATCCGACTGCAGCATCTGGAGGAAGGCTTGGCCAGGCCGGGTGCTGAAAATCCGCGCACTGTGATGTTGTATTTCTGCAATTTTGCGCTCCTGAACGAAGCGCTGGTGATTGATCCACGCGTTGGGCTGTTTTTACCATGCCGCATCACTGTGCTGGAAACCGAGCAGGGGGTGCAGGTGAGCAGTATAAATCCCAAACGTCTTAGTCATCTGTTTAATAATCGTGAACTTGATCGTGCCTGTCAGGAGATGCATGACATGTACGCAGAAATTATTGAAGAGGCGACGTTGTGAAGAGCTGGCTAACGGGTGTTGTTTTACTGTTAGTAACCGCAGCCGCGAATGCGCAGGATCTGTATATGGTGCGCACGCAGCTTTCTTTTCCGGAAGCAATGGCGGTACTGCAGGAAACCATACGCAAACATGGTCAGGTGGTGTCGCGCGTGCAAAGAGTCGATATCGGTCTAACTACCTTCGGGTATAAAACAGATAAGTATCGCGTTGTTTTTTATGGCGAGCTGGATGACATACGTCAGGTCACAAATCAGTATCCGGAGCTGGTGTCTTATCTACCATTGAAGATAGCAATCTTTGCAGAAGGCGATGAAACACTGCTACTGGCATCGAGCTTTGAGCATTTGCGCGGGATTTATCCCAGTGCGACTATGCAATCACGCTTCGACCGCTGGGAAAAAAACGTGCGTGAGATTCTTGAAGAGGTGCGTAGCAGCGAATAGGTGACTAGGGCTTCTTCTGCAGAGCTTCGTTAAGCAGGCTCTCGATACGCTTTTTGTAGTTAAGAAAATGGATGGACTGCACGCCATCCAGACCGTCGCTGTCAAGCATTGTTGGACTGACGTCAATATCAGTGATGTAAATTGGGTAATGGTTGCCGCTGCTCCGGCGTTCGGTGATGTGGCGTGCGACTTCATGAAACAGGTTTTCGCCGTACTCCAGCGCCGAGAATTCCCGATTACCGCAAAATATGCTCAGAGTTCCATTGCGGTTGTTATCCAGGTCGCCAATCACTTGCACATCCAGAAAACTGGTCTTGCCAGCGTTGCTAACAGCTTTCAGTGGTTCAAGCTGGTACTGATCCATGTTATCCCTGCTGACCTGTAAAAACTGGGTGTCTTCGCTATCGGACAGGCTGTTTACCAGATTCATGTTGCGTATGCGGTAGCGCGTTGCCTCGATAAATTGCTGGAATTGTCCAAGCAGGGTTTGTCGGTCATAGAATGCTACGCACTGGTGGAACAATGAGCCACGCTCATCGAGTATGTACACGTGCGCGCGCGGCCCCTGCACCTGGAAAAACATCTGTATCGCGCCTTCGCGGTTGTGTTCAAGTATCAGCGGTAACGCCGAGTCGTCCAGAATCTGGGCGTCGATACGAATCGGACTGTAGGACGGTTGTGGTCTTGCCAGGTGACTCAGCAAGGCGTGTTGCGAATCGAATTCCTGGTATCTCGGCACCTCGTTTTCGCATTGAAGTACGTAATAGTGTTGCCCGATACGGAGCGCATAACGCGCATGGCGCCGCCAGTAATTGCGGTAGAAGAAGTCAGTAATTTCGGTAAACAGTTCTTCGATGCGACGTGCAATGATAGCGCCGCGTGATGAGGAAAAACTGAAGCAGGGAACCGGTGGTGGTACGCTGCTGCTATTGACGGGGGTCCAGGAAAAATAGTCGCAAAGACAATCAAGCAGCGCCTTGTGTCCAGCGTAGCGGAACGTGACTGCCTCGCCCCACGAGGTGATATTGATCATTTCAAAGCTGACAGCAAGATTTTCCCACTGTCCGCCATAGCTCAATGGATCAATACGCTCGCTGACCAGTTGCATTCCATTGCGTGTCAGCTTCGACATGGGGTCACGCGCCAGGTTGATGAACAGGCCTGCTTCACGGACGGTGGCCTGTTCCGCCAGCGATTGCATGTCGCTTTCCGGCGTGCGACCACTCGGGAACAGTTGTTGCAGGCAATCAAGTACGCAACGCAGTTCCCACTGGGTTAGTGCTGAGTCGGGTGGTTGAATGCCAATCGTCGACGGGTTGCGATTGATCAGGCCGTTAAAATGACACCAGGCGAGCAGTTCCAGCAATCCAGCAGTACGCTTTAATGGTTCCTGCTCTGCGTCTTCGGTTTGCAGTGCCGACCCACGATAGATTGCCCAGCCGCGCTGATCACCGTCGTTATTAAAATGCAGTGACAGGTGCTCCTCGGACAGGTCCCTGGATACCCCCGGGTTGATCATTTCGACCTTGCCAGCCTTGCGCTCGAAAGCAACATACAGTTTTCGCCCAAGCAGGTTGAGGTCGTCCGCGTTAATACTCATGCTGCTGTTCTGTTCGCGGCCAAACTGGGATAGCGCTCTATAGCTTAGCGTCAGCTCGTTAACCAGAAGGTGTCGTTCCTCGAGTACGCGTTTTATCTTCCATTGTCTGCGCTGATCCAGCTGCGCGAGCTTTTCCCTGCCCCAGCCCCAGGTATCAACGAGGTTGCGAATGGCGTCGCGGCGCCAAGAGTTTACCCTTCCGGTATCCGGACGACTCATGGCTTCATTGACTTTAAAATAAAAACAGCGGCGCGCAAGGTCGAGCCGTTCGAGCTCTTTGCGTGAAAACAGATATTCTTCGACTGTATTGCACATCATTACGTAAGGATCGAGCTGATCCAGTTGGGCATCAGCGTTGTGTACTGACTTTTTGAATCTGATAGCGAGTATTTCTATATCGGGATACTGATTGGCATAGGCTTCCATCAGCAGGATTTTCAGAATCGACTTGTAGGGAGAGTCTACAGCTTTGTAGAGTTGCCACAGAGTGGCGCCAAAAAATTCTTCGCTGGGCAGGTGTGAAAGGCCGCCGAAATCGACTATGTCATTTTCCTTGATAAATCGGTTAACGATTAGTTTGTCGACGTACTCTTCATAGTGCTTTTCGTACTCCGCGGGCACCAGCCACCAGACCGGGAAGCGCCCGGCCACCAGCAGGCTGGTGCGGTAAAATTCGTCGAGGAGTAAATGGTGCTGTGAGCTACCGGCATTTTCATTCGACAGCTCCTGATGTTCCTGATCACGAAACGACGTATCGTCCATGAGGAAAAAATGGACTTCCAGGCCGAGTGATTCGGCCCAGCTCGCGATCCCGTCCGCCTTGTCTTGTAACGCGTTGATGTCGTTGTCCGAAAGTCCGGGCCGATGACATATCCATATATCAAAGTCGCTGGATTTGGAGTAGGCGATGGTGCCTGTACTACCCATGAGATAAATGGCGTGTATCGAATAGCGGCGTTGAGCGCGGCGTTGATAACTGAAACTCTTGGCCAGTTTACGCGCCGCCTGAATGCAGCGCTTGCCCGGCGCATAGTCGGATACACCACAAGGTGTTTTGTTTGAAAAATAGCCAGGCAGCATTGGGTGATTGATATGAAACAATAATGGCAGTAGCTGTATAAACACTCGCTGGCGGCTTTCAAGACAATCCTGTACGAGTCTGAGCCGATCCTTGTTGAGGGCATTGAATCGACGTTTGACAGCGCGAAGCTCCAGCGCATCGATGTCGATCTGCAGCCTTTTGCTACTGCCGAATTCAGCATTGACGATGCGTGAAGCCGCTTTGCTCTGGCGGCTTTTTGCTAATGGCTTGTTAGGGTCCAGGTGAGCCAAGAATGTTCCGTTTTACAGGGCAACAGGGTGCTCACCCTGTTCCGAGCGAGCCTGTAAAAGTGCCATGCGTGCGCGGCTTAGTAATGTCTCTGCGTTATCACTTCGGCGCCAGCTGGCAACACCATAACTTGTAGTGATGGTCTGGCCTTCGAGAACCTGGCCGGCCATTTCGTTTAGGAGATCGTGGAGTTTTTTAATCAGCTGCAAACTGGCATCGGAATCTGTTTCCGGGAGGACCAGAATGAATCCCTGTTCACCGCCACAGCCGATCAGATCTGCCCAGCGGAGCTGGTCTTTCAACAAGCGGGCGATATGTGGATGTGCACCGGTACTGTCCGCAGGGCAATGAGCATCAAGAACGACGACACTCATAGTGCTGTTGTAGCGTCGGCAACGAGCCACCTGGGGCTTGAGGGCGAGCATGATACCACGCTCGTTTAGCAGGCCAGTGTCCTGATCGGTGAGTATGTGTTGCTTGAGTTCTTCGTTGAGACGCGTATGTGTCTGTTCAAGAGACACCTGGCGGCCGATATCCAGAAACAGGCGCGCTTGTGCATGATCGGCATCCGGCAGGTCAACTGTCTGGATTTCAAAGTGATGTGTCGTCGCATTGCGGTCATCCCAGCATACCGTGCTGTTGTCGCTCAGCAGTATGCGTGCCGGATGGTTGCCAAGGTCTTTGTAACTATAGCCTTGCAGGTCAGAAGACTGTGAACGACCGACAAGTCTCTCAAAAGCCGGATTGTAACCAAGCATGCGCCCCTGCTTGTCCAGAACCAGCAGTGGTAGCTGGCAGTTATGCAGGATCGACAGGGCATACTGAGGCGACAGACATTCCGTCATTGGCAGGCATCTCCAGACATTTAGATTAGGCACATTCGACTTCACATGGTTAGCGGAATATGTGACCGAATCTTTATATGTTATGAGGCAGGGTTCGCATATTTTGTTCCGGTCTGTGACTACGTACCAGCACCCTCCCCCGGCGTCTATGAGCCTCGTAACCGATTGATAATTCGATTTATACATGGATGTCGTCGATGGCCTGAGTAAATTTCAGGTGGTGCCAGGGGTATCGGTCAGATGTTCAAAGCAGGCTTTACGTTCGATGGCTGATTCAACGCACGGGTTGCATGGCCTGGTGATCTGTAGCAATGGCGTGCTGGCCTGCTAATAAAATCAAGGGATTTGCCGCTAGATTGGAACCGGAATTTTGGATGCCGCCCTGATTCAATGAACCTCGCACATACGATTAAGCTTTCAGCTGCCATGTGGGCTCTGCTCTGTAGTGGTTCTCTCTATGCCGCTGAGGTCAGGGGTTTGGTCAGCATGGACTATGACGGACTGTATCAGACGGGAAGTACCGCTCAGGTGCAGCCGGTGTCAGTGGCGTTGCTGCCTGGTGAGGGCCAGCGAACAGTCCAGCGTAGCACTCGCAAACATCGTATCGAGATTATTGATAACCGTATGCATCCGGCCTTTGTGACCGTTCAGACCGGAGATCGTATTGAATTTACCAATCGGGATGCGGTATTTCACGAACTGTTTTCCCTGTCACAGGGCAAGCCGATGAAGGTACGGTTGGGCAAGGCAGAAGCCGGGCAGCGCCCCAAAGTCGATTTTGTTCTGGATAATCCGGGTACCACGCATTTTTTCTGCCGTATTCACAACAAGAGTTATGCCCGCGTCGATGCGGTGGATACACCTTATTTGCAAATGCTGCAACCTGGCGGTGAATTCCGTTTTGTTGGGCTGTCGCCGGGACGCTGGCGGTTGCGCCTGGCGGCATCGGCAGCAGAAACACGTTGGGTTGATGTGACAGCCATGACCAAGCCGCCGATGCTGGACCTGGTACTGTTTTCCCATACCGGCAGTAGCGGTGATGGAGGCGAATTTGCAGCCAGTCAGAAAATACAGGATCTGTATATCCAGCCGAATGGCGGCAACAGATGAATATTGAGCAGAAGAATACGCTATTCATCGTTACCCTGGTGCTGGCGGTTTTGATAGCGGTCTCAGGTGCATCGTTCATGCTCGTCAGGGAGCATGTAAATACCAATATCAAAGACGATCTTGATCGTGCAGGTCAGGTTTTTGTTCAGGCTCAGGAGCAGCGCTTTCAGAACCTGATGTCGGTCGCCAACAGTCTTAGCGAAGAACCGAGTCTGATTGCAGCATCATTGACGGGTGATATCGCTACGGTTCGCGGAATGCTCGATGATCTGTTCAGGCGGCCTGGTATCGATTTTATGGCGGTATACCTGAGCACCGGGCCAGGGGGTGTAGTGGGTACAGGGTACAAACCTCATTATACATCACCGCAAGTGCTGTCCTCGGCACCGGTAATGGGCCTGGTGCGGCAATTGACCGAGGGACAATCGATGGCATTCGGCAATGTGTTGCTCTACGACAGCTGGATGCAAATGGCGGCAGTACCTATCGGCAACCCGCTTGGCGGTCGCATTGGTGCCCTGTTGGTTAGCAAGCGCTTCTCGAACTCTGATTTGCAAAGTCTGCAGCAACTGGTTGACGCAGATATAGCCGTTATTAATGGCAATCAGTTGCTGGCAAGCAGTATACCTGGCCTGAATGATTCACTGGCCACGCTGAACAGTATGACAGTGAATAATGATGACCGTAATGTCAGCATCAGTCAGCGGGACTACAGTATGCGAGTACTGTTAGCGAAAAACAGTGCCGGCAGCGAGCAGGCACCGGTCAAGATTTTACTCGCAGCACCGTACGCGCGCTACTGGGGTCCGTTCAGGACACTCGGTGAAAACGCCTTGTATTTTTCTGTGCTCATTCTGTTAATGGCTGCGTTGTTCGGAATCAGCATCAGCCGGCGTACGTTGACCCGTCCTATCCAGCTATTGGCGCGTGCTACACAGGCTATTGCCAATGGTGATATGCAACACAAAGTTAATGTTGAACGCAGCGATGAGTTGGGTCAGCTGGGACATTCCTTCAACATCATGCTGGGCGCTGTTAATAGCTCACAAGGCGAACTGGAGCGTAATCGGCAACGCTTCCGCGATTTCGCTTCCAGCTCTTCCGACTGGTTATGGGAGACGGATCGCAGCGGTCATTTTACTTTCGTTTCAAGCAGTGTTTCCGATACGCTGGATATGGCGGCTGAGAACTGGCTGGGAAGGACACCGTCAGAGGTGTTCCCGGGTGCCAGCATGGGCGAACTTATGAGTTTGTTGCGTGGCGGAGATGGCAAGAAACCAGGTAGTTTCAAGGATATTGAGGTGTGGGTGCATGCACCGGGAGGCGAACGGCACTGCCTGCGCCTTAATGGAGCACCCGTGCATCATGAGAATGACTTTAAAGGCTATCGAGGTACGGCGCGCGATATAACCAAATTGAAGCAAGACGAAAAGCGTATGGTGATTCTCGCCAATCAGGATCACCTGACCGGACTCGCCAATCGCAGACGTTTTCTGCAGGATCTGAGTTACGAAATCCGTCGTATCGAGCGGCAATCCCAGCTGGGCGTGTTGCTGCTGATTGACCTTGATCATCTCAAGCTGGTGAATGATACCGCCGGACATGCTGCCGGTGACCAGATCATCGTTCAGGTTGCCGGTCTGTTAAAGCGCGCCTCGCGCGAACAGGATTTTATTGCGCGCATCAGCGGCGACGAGTTCGCCGTCGCCTATTCTGCAATGGATGAGCAACAGGGCATGGAAAAGGCTCAAAAGCTGCTCGAGCGCATAAACGCCCTCAAACCACGGTACGGCGGCCGCATTCTGAATATTACCGCCAGCATTGGTCTGGTAACTTTCCCGCAACAGGGCAAGGTGCCGGTGGAACTCATGGCCAAGGCAGACGCCGCTATTTGTGCGGCCAAGAACAGTGGCCGAAACCGGGTGCATCGTTACGATGAAACCGACATGATGCGTGAGCGCATGGATAATCAGATGGTGTGGAAGGATCGCCTTCTGGACGCTATCGAACGCGATACCCTGTTGCTGGTGTTTCAACCGATCGTTGGTGTTACCAGCACCAAGGTACACCACTACGAAGTGTTGGTACGCATGCGTGAAACCGATGGTTCGTTGATTCCGCCCGGTAAGTTTATTCCCGCTGCCGAGCAGTTTGGATTGATTCAGCAGGTTGACAGACAGGTTGTTTCGAAGGCTATTCGGCAACTTGCCGATCTGCCGGTAGAAATGGCTGATGTAGGTTTCTCGATCAACCTGTCCGGCCTGTCAGTAGGTCGTCAGGATATGTATGAGTTAATTGAACGTGAGGTGCGGGAAGCAGGCGTCGAACCATCGCGGATCACTTTCGAAATCACGGAAACGGCGGCTTGCGAGCAGCTAAACAATGCCATGGAATTTATCGAGAAGATACGCCAGCTCGGCTGTCAGGTTTCACTGGACGATTTTGGCGTCGGTTTCTCGTCATTCTCCTATCTCAAGCATCTGCGTGCCGATATTCTCAAGATCGATGGCAGTTTTATTCGCGACATCCATAACAACAACGCCGACCAGTTATTTGTCAAGGCGCTGGTAGACGTGGCTCGAGGTATGGGCATGCGCACTATTGCCGAGTTCGTGGAAAACGAGCAGGTGTACCGGCGCGTCAGCGCGCTCGGTGTCGACTACGTGCAGGGTTACTACCTGGGCAAGCCCAGTCAGGAGCTGGGTCGTGACAGCAGTGTCGATGCAATAACAGAGCAGGGCCAGGAAACCGAGTCAGCGGCCTGACTAGCGTATCCGTTGCCTGGCCCGTTCTATCGCAGCGCGTACTTGCTCGGGTGCTGTGCCACCGAAATGATTGCGTGCCGCAACTGAACCCTCAACTGTGAGTACCTCGAAGACATCATCGCCGATGCTGGAAGAAAGTGCCTGTAACTCGGACAGGTCAATTTCTGACAGGTCGCGACCAGTTTCAATGCCGAGGCGTACGGCTGTGCCAACAATTTCATGAGCATCCCGAAATGCTATGCCCTTGCGTACCAGGTAGTCGGCCAGGTCAGTAGCTGTGGAGTAACCGCTGGCAGCCGCGGTGCGCATATTTTCCGCCTTGAGTTGCAAGGCAGGCACCATGTCGGCGAAGGCGCGCAGGCAACCCAGAAGCGTGTCAACAGTGTCGAACAGTGGCTCCTTGTCTTCCTGATTGTCCTTGTTGTAGGCCAGCGGCTGGCCTTTCATCAGGGTCAGCAAGCCGACCAGATGACCAATAGCGCGGCCTGATTTCCCGCGCACCAGCTCCGGAACGTCAGGGTTTTTTTTCTGCGGCATAATGCTGGAACCGGTGCAAAAGCGGTCAGGCAGATCAATAAAGTCAAACTGCGCAGATGCCCAGATAATCAGCTCTTCCGAGAACCGTGACAAGTGTGTCAGCGTGAGTGCTGCACAGGCACAGAACTCGATTGCGAAATCCCGGTCGCTGACCGCGTCCAGCGAGTTCTCCGCTGGTGCTGAAAAGCCAAGTAGCTCCGCTGTGTAGTGACGGTCGACAGGGAAGCTGGTGCCGGCAAGTGCAGCGGCCCCCAGCGGCATGACATTAACCCTTTTCAGGGAATCGCTCAGGCGCTCATGATCACGCTGCAGGTTTTCGAACCAGGCCAGCATGTGATGGCCGAAGGTAACCGGCATCGCAACTTGCAGGTGTGTAAAGCCAGGCAGAATAGTATCCGCTTCGCGTTCTGCCAGTGTCAGCAGCCCCGACTGCAGTCGCCGGATTTCTCCAAGTGCAGCCTTGATCTGGTCGCGCAGGTAAAGGCGCAGGTCGGTCGCAACCTGATCGTTGCGTGACCGGCCGGTGTGCAGCTTTTTGCCGGCTTCGCCAATCAGGTCAGTTAAACGAGCCTCAATGTTCATATGTACATCTTCGAGGCTGACCGACCACTCAAAGTCTCCTCGATCAATCTGGGATTCGATTTTCTCAAGACCGTCGAGGATGGCATCGCGTTCGGCAGCAGTAATAACGCCCACTTTTGCCAGCATTCTGGCGTGTGCACGGGAGCCCTCGATGTCATAGCGATACAGGCGCTGGTCAAAATTAACAGAGGCTGTAAACGCTTCGACGAAGGCGTCGGTGGACTCGGTAAAACGCCCGCCCCACGGTTTATCTGTACTCGTCTTGTCTGTCATAGCAATATCGGCTGTTTACGAATGGTTCGCAGTATACCTGAAAGTACTGAAAATCTTGGCCGATATTCTCATAATAGAGGGCTACAGGCGTTTAACACGCGCGACTAAAACCGGTATGAATCAGGTGAGTTCGACAAGCACAGCCAATTCGGACCAGGATCGATTGTTCCTGCCGAGTTTCTGTGAGGTCCGAATGGTATTCGCCGTGGTGGTGATCGCGGAGCTGTTCGCGTTCGTTTTATCGCTGGCAGGCAATGCCCATGACCCGTGGAGTGAGCTGGGCCTGGCCTCGCTGTTCATACAGTGGATTGCGCTCAGCAGTGCAGCAGTTATGTGTCTGGCGCGTCCGCTGCTATCGAGGCTCGGTGACATGGCGGCGGCGTTAACCAGTTACCTGTTATTGCTGCTGACGACTGCTATCGTCAGTGAGCTCGCCTACCGCTTAGCAATGCAGGATCAGAATCTCTACAGTATTCAGCATGCCGGTTTTCTGTTCCGCAATCTTGCTATCAGTGCCATTCTCAGTGCGCTGGTGTTGCGTTATCTCTATGTGCGTCATCAGTGGCGCCAGCAGGTGCGTGCCGAAGCGGAGGCGCGAGTAGAGGCGTTGCAGGCGCGGATACGGCCCCACTTCCTGTTCAATAGCATGAACAGTATTGCCGCGTTGACACGCAGCGATGCAGTGCGCGCGGAACAGGCAGTGCAGGACTTGTCGGATCTGTTCCGCGTATCCCTGCGTAATGCCTCGGAGCGCGTGATGCTGGAAGAAGAGATCGATCTGGCGCGGCGCTATCTGCGAATGGAATCACTACGTTTGGGTGACCGTCTGCAGGTGGAGTGGTCAATTGATCGACTGCCGCGCAAGCGGCTGGTGCCGTCTTTGATACTGCAACCCCTGCTGGAAAATGCCGTTTACCATGGGATCGAGATGTTACCCGGAGGTGGGCGCATTTTGATTAGCGGTGGTGCAGAAGGGCGGCGTATAAGCATCGTCATCCGCAACCCGCGTGCGACGGGTAGCGCCGAGGCGCATCGCAAGGGTAACCGGATTGCGCTGGAGAATATCCGGCTGCGGCTGCAGCTGGCATTTGGTGAGCAGGCCGGTGTGGCATTGCGGGAAGTTGATGATGAATTTGAAACTACTTTGTACTTCCCGCGGGAGAAGATGCAGTGAAATGCCTTGTGGTTGACGATGAGGCTCTGGCGCGCGAGCGACTGATTCGCCTGCTGGGCGACTGTGACGGGCTCGAAGTCTGCGGAGAAGCCGCGGGTGGCGAGCAGGCACTGGGGATCGTACAGGCAGAACAGCCGGACCTGGTACTACTGGATATCCGCATGCCCGGTATGGACGGTCTGGAGACGGCGCGCCATCTGCTGAAACTCGAGCAGCCACCGGCAGTGGTGTTTACCACTGCTTTTGGTGATCACGCGCTGGAAGCATTTGAAACCCAGGCGGTCGACTATCTGCTCAAGCCCATCCACCCTGAACGTCTGCAACAGGCGCTGGACAAGATGCGTCGCCTCAGCAGCGCGCAACTCGAGGAGGTGGCCGCTACACAGGATGGTCATCAACGTGCACACTTGTGTGCCCGTGTCCGTGGCAATCTTCAACTGGTGCCTGTATCCGAGGTGATTTACCTGCAGGCTGACAACAAGTATGTGACTGTCAGTGCGCGCGACCAACAGATACTGATCGAAGAGTCTCTTAAGTCGCTGGAGGAAGAATTTGCCGATCTGTTCATGCGGGTACATCGCAACGCGCTGGTTGCCAAAGCGGCCATTTGCGGACTCGAAAAGGACGTCGAAGGACATTTTCGGGTGATTCTGGGAGGCACGGATGAGCGTCTTGAAGTCAGCAGGCGGCAACTGTCGGCGGTCCGCAAACTTATAAAAGCAGGCGTGGTCGGTTAATCGCAGTCTCCCCGTGTGCGTAGTTTCTGCCGCGCATTTTCAAGAGCGATATCCAGATAGCCACCGTAAAAGTCGAGTGTAGTGACGCCGACCATGCGCTCGGCCAGTTCCCTGCCCCGCGCGTCAACAAACAGCAGCGTGGGCGTTACGAAAACCCGATATTTCTGCGCTAATTGTTCGGCACTAACGGGGGCACCGTCAAAGCCCTTCAGGCGATCAGGCCGATCAATCAGCAGTTTCTGCATCAGAACCCGCCCGTCGTAGTCGTGGTTCAACAGTGTCGGATTGAGTACCTCGATTTCCAGCAGCCGACAGTATTCACAGGCCATAGCCGAGAACTCCAGCAGCAGCGGTTTGCAGTCAGATACTGCCAGTTGGCCGGCCACCTCGAGATTCCTGGCCAGCGGTACCGCGGCGCCGACATTGCCCCAGGCAGACAGGCCCGACACTGCAACCAGCAGCCCGATCCACTTGCTAATGTTGCACTTCACTCGCTATGCTCCCCGCTCTCCGTTTTTTGACCGTACAGGCCTTCATGCCCGATTCCAAACTTCATATTGCCACCCGCAAGAGCCCGCTGGCCCTCTGGCAGGCTAATTATGTCCGTGACGCCTTGCTGGCGCGCAACCCTGGCCTCGATGTCGAACTACTGACAATGACCACACAGGGCGACAAAATACTCGATACACCGTTGGCCAAGGTTGGCGGCAAAGGCCTGTTCGTCAAGGAGCTGGAACTGGGTATGCTCGAAGGACGCGCCGATCTTGCGGTGCATTCCATGAAAGATGTACCGGTGGAGTTTCCCGAGGGTCTCGGGCTGGCGGCTATTCTGCCCCGCGAGGACCCACGTGATGCATTGATTTCAAATAAGTTTTCCAGTATCGATGGGCTGCCCAGGGGCGCTCGGGTGGGTACGTCCAGCCTGCGGCGCCAGTGCCAGCTAAATGCTCGGCGGCCCGACCTCGAGATCCTTGATTTGCGCGGCAACGTCAACACGCGGCTGAAAAAACTCGACGACGGTGAGTACGATGCCATTCTGCTGGCTGCTGCCGGTGTCAAACGCATGGGCTGGGAAGAACGCATTACCGAGTTACTTGAGCCCGAGCAGTTCATCCCCGCCATTGGCCAGGGCGCCATCGGTATCGAAATACGGCTCGACGACGAGCGTGTACGCGTCCTTGTCGGTGAGCTTAACGACCAACAAACCGCTATCCGGATTACTGCTGAACGTGCACTGAACGAGGCATTGCAAGGTGGCTGCCAGGTGCCGATTGCCGGGTATTCGGAAATCAGTCATGGAGTAATTCTACTCCGTGCCCTGGTCGGCCGTCCGGACGGTAGCGAACTGGTGCAGGGCGTCATTAGCGGCAAGCCTGAGGATGCTGCCGAACTCGGCCAGGTGCTGGCCGATGATCTGTTGTCCCGCGGTGCACGCGAGATACTGGCAGACGTTTACGGTGAGGCACCCTGAATGACTGCTGGCACCGGTGCCCTGGCGGGCGTAGGTGTCCTGGTGACTCGCCCGGCAGCGCAGGCTGACGGGCTTTGCGAGTTGATTGAGGCGGCCGGCGGTGTCGCTTACCGTTTTCCGGTACTGGAAATTTGCCCGCCCCGGGATCCTGAGTCGCTTCGGGCCGTAGTCGATCAGCTGGACAGCTATGATTGCGCGATCTTTGTTAGCGCCAACGCGGTCCAGCGAGCACTGGATGTTTTGCTGGAACAACATCCTTGGCCACGCAGTGTGCGCATTGCTGTTATCGGAAGACGTTCGGCGCAGGAACTGGAGCGCTATGGCCTGTCAGCCGATCTCTGTCCTGACACCCGCTTCGATAGCGAGGGATTGCTGGCTTTGCCAGAGCTGCAGACCGTTAACGGGCAACATTTCGTTATTTTCCGCGGTGATGGTGGCCGTGAATACCTAGCCGAAATGTTAAGACAGCGCGGTGCAAGTGTCGACTATGTAGAGGCCTATAGCCGTGCCTGCCCGGATTCCGATACGGCACCAGTGTTGAGACAATGGCAGTCTGGTGCCATCGATCTCGTTGTCGTCAATAGTGCCGAGAGTCTGCGTAACCTCTGGGAAATGCTGGGCGAAGCCGGGCAGCAGCTATTGAAGCAAACACCGCTGCTGGTAGTTAGTGAGCGGATGCTGCCACTGATGAAGCCGCTCGGCCTGACCGCACCACCGTTACTTGCCGCGAATGCTACTGATGAGGCAGTAGTCAAGGCGCTACTGGACTGGCAAGCTCCACGACTGAAATAGAGCGCCATCGATAGCAATCCCGCTGTGGCAGGCGTTGGTGACCAAAATCGGCTAGCATGTGCTTATGAGTGATCAAAATATCCCGGCAGTGGCCGACGAAACCACACCGCCTCCGCCATCAGACGTGCCACAGGCCAGCAACAATACGTTGAGATCATCGGCGCTGCCGTTGATTATCGCATTGCTGGCTTTGGGGCTGACAATCGGACTGGCTGTTACCGCCTACTTCACCTGGCACCAGGTACAGCAGCTTGCCGGTGAACAGGTGGGTATCGAGTCAGGTGTCAGTGAACGCATTCAGCCAATGCGCACTTCACTGGATGCGGT